>JAZRNK010000001.1:0-6636 GCA_045648145.1 Acutalibacteraceae bacterium
CCTGCGGTATAGAGGATCGCATCGGCAAGAGTAGTTTTGCCGGACGAGCCGTGACCCAGCAATGCAATACTTTTGATTTTGTTCATGTCATACTGTTTCATAAAAACCTTCCTCTATGTTTAGAATTTAAACGGTAATTTGTAATTTACCGCTTGTTATTTCACAAGAAATTGTGCAAAATAAACATTTTTTGTACTTTTTCTTGATTAATTTTATACTTTTTGATAATTATATCATACATAAATAATTATTGCAAGTACAAAATAATAAGATTTTTCATTAATACAGTATATAATTCCAAACAACTAATTATTAGTATAACGGGACTCAAACCTGTCACGCTACCCATAAAAAATAAAACCGCACAGTCACAAGGTACTG
The DNA here is from genome assembly GCA_045648145.1 of Acutalibacteraceae bacterium. Taxonomy (GTDB): domain Bacteria; phylum Bacillota; class Clostridia; order Oscillospirales; family Acutalibacteraceae; genus UMGS172. Next base: position 382 of record JAZRNK010000001.1, read on the forward strand.
TACGGTTTTTCAGTTTATTCAAATACGTGCTTTAAATTAGAAGACGAAGCCATTGACACATAATCGTTATCGGCAACAATAATATGATCAACAAGACTTAGTCCTAAAGAGTTGAGCATATTCTTAATTTCTATCGTTGCAGTAATGTCATCACGCGATGGCAAGGCTACCCCACCGGGATGATTATGTGCCACTATAACAGCCGACGTTGAAGGATATTTCATGATTATTTCAACAAGCCTTCTGAAATTAATCATAACACCTGAAACATCGCCCTCACAAACAACGTCGCAGCCAAGAACCCTGCAATTATTACCAAGCGATAAAACCACCGCCTTTTCAACCTGAACGCCGGTATAATAATCCACAAGATACTCTCCGCAAGACGAAGGGTTTTCAAGCTTTTTAGTATCGGCGGCATCCCTCTTATAAGCCGCATACAAAGGCAACATCATTCTTATAAGTGTTGCCGAGTTTTTAGTAATTCCGTCAACCTCTAACAGCTGTTCCTCATTAGCCTCCAAAACGTTAGATAATGAACCGAACTTATCCATCAAAGCGTGCGCTAAGGGATTGGTATCCTTTCTCGGTACCGAATAATACAACAGCATTTCAAGTATTTCGTGCGGTTGCATACTGCTAAAGCTTTCTTTCCTGAACCGTTCTCTCATACGGTCACGGTGGCCATCATGAATCCCCGATTTTTTGTTATTCTTTTCTGCCAAGCCCTATTTCTTCCTTCCGTAAATTCTATCCAAACAGTCAAATTTTTCCAAGCATTTATACATTGATGTTCTGTTACTGATTTGTGAAAACAGTTCAGCAACCAAAACACCACCAAAAATATCAACTATAACATGCTGTTTTGTAAACACAACCGAAGCGAAAATAGCAAACGTCATAACGCCTGAAATAACTTTGTATACTGCCGAAACCTTTTTGCACGGCAAAATATATCTAAAACAGAACCAGCTTATAAGACAGTGCATCGACGGAAACAGATTATCGGGTGTATCTGCATTATAAACCCAATTTAATAACCAACCACCCAAATCATTACCCGAAACCTCAGGTCTTACAATGGCTGTAGGCATAACGACAAAAATCAAAAGACATACTACTTTTGACATTAAATCGGCAATAATAAGCTTATAACAAAGTTCCTTACTTTCACGACTTATCAATATGTAACTGACAACCCAGAACACATAACTTAACATGTATATAACAGACCACATCGGCACGACCGGTATCAATCGGTCCAAATCGGTCATTATATTCAAATAATTTTCAATAGGTCCGTGTAGCAAAGGATTAATAATTCTCGAACCGTAATATGCAGCCATCTGCCCAAAAAGGCAGAAAAACAACGGTATAACCGCATAATCAGGTATGAACCTTCCTCTAAACCTTCTGAAACCGTTTAACATTACTCACCCATCCAAACATAATATCAACAAAATAATAACATCTCACCGCCAATATTTCAACCATTAAATATTGCCTTTGTTATAATATAATCATTGAATTAATCAAAGCAATGTGTTAAAATGTATTCAGAAATTGGTTGTGGAGGAATAATTATGCAATATGACGGAACATTATCTGTTTGTATAGTAACGTACAACAGCGCCGATAAAATTAAAAACGCTGTATCCTCAATAAAAAAGCACACGTTAGGTGTTGACTATAAATTATATATTTCCGACAACTGCTCAACCGACAACACTATGGAAATAGTAAAGGAAGCCGACGAAAATGCCGTAATTCTTGAAAACGGCGGTAACATCGGGTTTGGTAAGGCACACAATGCCGTTATCCCTCATATCAATACAAAATATCACGCTATTGTAAACCCGGACATTGAAATTGACTCAGACGTTTTGACCGATATGTGCCGTTACTTAGACGAGCATCCCGAAATATCATTAGCAATACCGAAGATATTTTTCCCTGATAAAACAGAGCAGGTATTGCCAAAGCGTGTGCCGAAATTAAAATATCTTTTCGGCAGAAGACTTCCGTTTATGAAAAAATATGCCGATGAATATACACGCTGTAACGAGGTTTTCCAAACACCTACCGAGGTTGATTTCTGCACAGGTTGCTTTATGCTGCTAAGGACCGACGTTTTTAAAACAGTCGGCGGCTTTGACGACAGATTTTTTATGTATTTTGAAGATGCAGATTTGACTCTTGAGGCTAAAAAGCATGGTAAAACAATGCTTTTGCCACAATTTTCAGTGATACATTCTTGGGAACGAAGCAGTGCTAAGAGTTTAAAATATTTACTTATTCATATAAGTTCAATGTTTAAGTTCTTCTTCAAGCACAGGAGAAAGAATTGGTAAAGAATAAAAATAGTTATTACCAATACACTGCAAACCTTGAGAAAGTAGAGAAAATTTGATATGAAAACATATTTAGTTACTGGTGGCGCCGGATTCATTGGTTCAAACTTTATTATTTATATGCTTAATAAGTATTCCGATGTCAAGATTATAAATGTTGACCTGCTCACATACGCAGGCAACCTTGAAAATTTGAAATCGGTCGAAAACAATCCCAATTACGAGTTTTTTCAGGCAGACATCCGCAACAAAGAGGCTATTAAAAACATTTTCGACACTCACACGGTTGACTATGTAGTTAATTTTGCCGCAGAAAGTCACGTCGACCGCAGTATTAGTGACCCGGATATTTTTGCTTTAACCAACGTGATGGGCACAGTTAATCTTTTGAACATTGCTAAAGAAGCCTGGAAAATCGGTGACGACGAGTACCGCGAGGGTGTTAAATTCCATCAGGTTTCTACCGACGAGGTTTACGGCTCACTCGGCGAAACCGGCTTCTTTATGGAAACAACTCCTCTTTGCCCTCATTCCCCTTATTCGTCATCAAAGGCTGCAGCCGATATGTTTGTCAAAGCATATCACGATACCTATAAGCTTCCGATAAACATCACTCGCTGTTCAAACAACTACGGACCTTATCAGTTCCCCGAAAAGCTTATTCCACTTATTATGAACAACACTCTTAACCATAAAGACCTTCCCATTTACGGTGATGGCTTGCAGGTCAGAGATTGGCTCTATGTTGACGACCATTGTAAAGCTATCGATATGGTTATTCGTGACGGTGTTGACGGTGAGGTTTATAACGTTGGCGGCCATAACGAAAGAACAAATATATTCATCGTAAAAACGATTATTGAATATATCAAAGAAAACGTTGATGCTACTGTCGGTGAACATATGATTAAGCATGTTACCGACCGTAAAGGCCACGACCGCAGATACGGTATCGACCCACAGAAGATCAAAGACGCTCTCGGTTGGTATCCCGAAACCACGTTTGAGGTTGGCATTAAGAAAACTCTCAAGTGGTATTTAGATAACAAAGAATGGGTTGAAAACGTTACGAGTGGTGAATATCAGAAATACTACGATAAAATGTATTCAAATAAATAATTTAGGGTGATTGCAATGGGAAAATTTAATTTTATAAAAACCGATATTGAAGGTGTAATTATTGTTGAGCCTACCGTTTTCGGTGATGAGCGCGGCTATTTTATGGAAACCTATCAGTATAACGACTTTTGCCAAGGCGGTATTGACGTCAAATTTGTGCAAGACAATCAGTCCAAATCAAAAAAAGGCGTGTTAAGAGGCCTGCATTTTCAAAAGCAGTTTCCTCAATCCAAGCTTGTTCGCGTAATTAAGGGTGAGGTTTACGACGTTGCTGTTGACCTTCGCGAAGGTAGTTTAACCTACGGTAAGTATGTAGGTGTTCTCCTTTCAGAAGAAAACAAAAGACAGTTCTTTATCCCTAAAAATTTCGCCCACGGCTTTTTGGTTTTATCTGACGAGGCGGAGTTTGTTTATAAGGTCGACGATTTTTATCATCCAAACGACGAGGGCGGCCTTATGTGGAATGACAAAACCGTTAATGTCGACTGGCCGATTGAAGAAGGTATGGAAATTATACTTTCAGAAAAAGACAAGATTAATCCTACTTTAGAAAACATAAACAAATAATTATAAACCGCGGTGCAAAAAAAGCACTGCGGTTTTTGTTTGTAAATTTTATAAAAGTAAATTTACAAATGCAACGCTGAATATAACAGCAGCTGCATCTGCACATAATGCCGCAAAAACAGTGTGCCCCGTTTTCTTAATACCGCAAGCGCCGAAATATACCGCGATGGTATAAAACGTTGTTTCGCTCGAGCAACATAAAACCGATGCTATCTGCCCTATTTTCGCATCAGGGCCAAAATTTTCAAAAATATCGGCAAGTAATGCGGTTGAACCGCTACCTGTTACAGGGCGAAGCAATGCTAAAGGCACAACCTCTGCAGGAAGTCCTGTTTTTTGCAAAAAAGGTGCACACCAACTTATCACTATATCCATAATTCCCGATCCGCGAAGCAATTTAACGGCGACAAGCAGAGCCAAAATCGAAGGCATTATCTTTAATGTCGAGTTGAGTCCTTTAGATGCGCCCACCAAAAAAGCATCGAATACATTTATTTTCTTAAAAACACCTGCCAGCACAAACAAAAGTATAAAGCAGGGCAACGCTAAATCGGCTACTATCTGCATACATACCTTTTGTTTTTAAAACCGCTAATCACTTTATCAGCTGCAAGTCCCACAAAAAGCGACATAAACGATGCCAATAACACAGGAATAGCTATGATCATAGGCTCTGTTGAGCCATATTTGGCTCTCAATGCAGCAGTAGTCACCGGCACAAGCTGTACCGAAGCCGTATTAATAATTACGAATGTTATCATACTTGCATCCGCAATAGGAGATTTGCCGTTATTATGATGCAACCGCTTCATTGCCTCAACTCCAAGCGGTGTGGCCGCATTGCCAAGTCCTAACATATTCGCAGTAATATTCATAGAAATTGCAGTTTTTATATTCTTGTTATCCTTGACTTTCGGAAAGAGAAATTTGAAAACCGGAGAAAAAATTTTAGCAAACGCCTCAGTTAATCCACTTTTTTCACCAATTTCCATCAATCCTCCCCAAAAAGCCATAATGCCGACTAAGGAAATAGATAGCTCCACCGCGCTATCAACACCCTCATACAATATTGTTGTGAACTCAGTTGCATTTCCACAAGCAATCATAAATATAGCCGAAAAAACAATTATAGCAACCCAAATAATATTCAGCATATCTTCCCTCTTTAAACTGTAATGTCAAATAAAACCTAAAGTTGTTGACTTAAATTACTTTTAAGTATATAATGTAGAAAAATGGCGAAAAAAGGGAGATGAAAGCATGAAACCGACAGAAATTATTCGAACTGTTGACAGTTTAGGCCGTATTGTGCTTCCCTCCACCTTTCGTAAAGCTCTTAATATTGATTACAACGATTTTTTGGCAATATATACTCATAACAATCAAATTATATTGGAAAAATCGGAGTCTGATGTTTCATCAGTAGCAATTATAAGACAAATTGATCCTGTCGGACGTATTGTTTTACCCTCACAAATCCGAGAAAAGTTCAAGGTTAAACTCAACGGCGGCAAACTATTAATTTTTGTTAAAGATAAAAAATTAGTTATGAAAAAATATGATGAAAAATGCGTTTTATGTTCAAAAACCAATAATCTGATTTCATATAATGATAATTTCGTTTGCAAAAAATGTATAATTTCGTTAAATAATCTAATAAAATAATCAAAATTCAATTATTTATATGCTCAACAATAAAATAAAATGTATAAAAAAAGACAGTGTTTTTAAAACACTGTCTTTTAAATTTCATTATCTAACGCACCCTAAAAACTGAACAAAGAATAAAGGAACAAATAGAGGTTAAAGGTCAAGCCCTCGGTCTATTAGTACTGCCTAGCTAAATATGTCGCCATACTTACACATGCAGCCTATCAACCCGGTAGTCTTCCGGGGACCTTACTAACTTAAGTTATGGGATATCTTATCTTGAGGTTGGCTTCACGCTTAGATGCTTTCAGCGTTTATCCAATCCGCACGTAGCTGCCCGGCTATGCCCTTGGCAGAACAACCGGTGCACCAGAGGTGCGTCCATCCCGGTCCTCTCGTACTAGGGACAGCTCCTCTCAAATATCCTACGCCCACGACAGATAGGGACCGAACTGTCTCACGACGTTCTGAACCCAGCTCGCGTACCACTTTAATCGGCGAACAGCCGAACCCTTGGGACCGAATTCAGCCCCAGGATGTGATGAGCCGACATCGAGGTGCCAAACCT
>JAZRNK010000002.1:0-3677 GCA_045648145.1 Acutalibacteraceae bacterium
GTTAACGCCGATGGTCCTACGGGTGTAAGGCTTGGCAGATTTTTGTTAAAAGAGGGACAAATTCCTAATGATAATGAAAACGTTGCCAAAATGACGGCATTTCCTATTGCTACTTGTGTGGCAAATAGTTGGGACCTTGCGGCTGCCGAGCAAATGGGCAGGTGTGTATCGAGTGATATGGAATATGTCGGACTTAGTGGCTGGTTAGCACCCGGTATGAATATTCACAGAAGTCCTCTTTGTGGCAGAAATTTTGAATATTTTTCAGAGGATCCGTTGCTCTCAGGTCAAATGGCGGCAGCTGTAGTAATAGGAACACAGCAAAATGAGGACAAAACCCCGTCCGGACATTACGCTACTATTAAACACTTTGCTTGTAACAATGCTGAAACCTATCGTTTTACAAGCGACAGCATTGTTAGTGAGCGTGCGTTAAGAGAAATTTATCTTAAAGGCTTTAAAATTGCCGTCGAAAAAAGCAAGCCGTTAGCGGTTATGAATGCTTATAATATGATTAACGGTGTATACGCTTCGGATAGTTATGATTTAAACACAGCGATTTTACGTTCCGAATGGGGATTTGACGGTGTCGTTATGACCGACTGGGAATCGAAAAGCTCTGCCTTTAAAATGTCTAACGCTGGTTGTGACCTTGTTATGCCGGGACTTAAAAATGCCGAGTATTTAGAAGGCTTAGAGGATGGTAGAATTAAGAAGAGTTATGCACAAAGGTGTGTTGTAAATATTCTTAATACCGTTTTAAAGACAACTAAAATCAAATAATTAAAAAGCCACGAGTTTTCGCCCACATCCTATGAGGTGTGGGCGTTTACGTTTCGTGGTTTTTGTATTGTTATATTATTAGTTTTTTCCGCATACAATTAAACAGCAATTCAGATGGAGTTGATTGTATGAGGAACGCAGTAGATAGCAGAGCCGTTGTTTTGGGGGAATATATTATCGAAAATGATGCAACCGTACGCGCAGCAGCAAAACAGTTTAGAGTTAGTAAATCGACTGTACATAAAGATGTTACCGATAGATTAAAGACGAGCAATCCTGAATTATGGAGGCGCGTTAAAATCGTACTTGAACGTAACAAAATGGAGCGGCATATACGCGGCGGAATGGCAACAAAGAGAAAGTATAAGGGGAATTAATAACAAAAAGGCCGAGAGCAAAACTCTCGGCCTTTTTGTTTATTTTCTTTTATATTCTGCCAATATTTTTTCGGCTATTGCGGCGCCGGTTGCAATACATTTGTCACAGGGGACAAGCGGTTTGCCTGTATCAATGCCTTTTAATTCGTGGCAACAGTCCGAGCCACATTCTTTTTGAAATTTTTCGACTGCTGCTTTGCAAATTTCATAGGTTTTGCGTTTTGATTGCGGTTTTTCAATATTGCCGTCGCTGTTAATCAAGCCTGCAACAAAAACTGCGCCCGACAAAGCACCGCAGGTAAGGCCGTAACAGCCCATACCGCCGCCAAAGCCCTCTAATGCGCGAAAGGCGGCAGTTTTATCCATATTAAGTTCTTCACAAAAGGGAACAGCTACCGACTGTGCACAGTTGTAGCCCTTGCGGTGAAGCTGGAGTGCTTCAATTACTTTTTTACCTGCCATATCGTTTCTCCCTTATTTTAACGTACTGATATTAAGTGTTGCTGATGCGTTGAGTGAGGTGGTGGCAACATTGCCTGCGTTGTATTCATGTATTGCCTGTGCGCCTACCATTGCGGCGTTGTCTCCGCAATATTTCTTTTCGGGGTAGTATAATTCATATCCTAATTTCTTACATTCCTCGGTCATACGCTGACGCAGTTCGCTATTAGCCGAAACACCGCCTGCTAAGACGATTTTTTTCATATCGGTTAATTTTGCGGCGTTTAAGGTGTTGGCTATAAGTATATCGCAAACGCGTTCTCTAACGGTTGCGCAGAGAACAGGAACGTCTATTTCTTCGCCTTTTTGCTGTGCATTGTGCGTAAGGTTGATTACGGCAGTCTTAAGACCTGAAAAACTAAAATCAAGCTCTTTTCCGTCCACCTTTGGCCAAGGCATTGGATATTTATTAAAATCTGATTTTGTTGCAATTTGGTCAAGCATTACGCCACCGGGATAGCTAAGCCCCATACAGCGTGCAGATTTATCAAAGCATTCGCCCGCGGCGTCGTCACAGGTTTTGCCGATGATTTCAAAATCGGTATAATCATTGACCTTGATAATAAGACTGTTACCGCCAGACACCAGCAGACATAGAAACGGCGGCTTTAAATCTTTATGGGTGATGTAGTTGGCTGCAACGTGACTGCGAAGATGGTGCACGGGTATAAGCGGTTTGTTGGTCGAAAAGGCAAGTCCCTTTGCAAAGTTTACACCGACAAGCAAAGCGCCTATAAGACCGGGCGCGTGTGTGACGGCGATAGCGTCTATGTCGTTTACGGTGAGATTAGCGTCCGATAAGGCTTTTTCGGTTACCCATGAGATTGCTTCGGCGTGACGTCTTGAAGCAATTTCAGGCACTACGCCACCGTAAATTCTGTGTTCTTCAATTTGTGTTGCCACGACGTTTGAAAGAACTTTGCGTCCCTCAACAACGGCGGCAGCCGTTTCGTCGCAGGAGGATTCAATAGCTAAAATTTTCATATAAACAGACCTTTCAGTCGTTAATTTAAAAGTATAAAGTCATTATAATGGCATCTTCCATTGGGTTGCTGTAAAACCTTTTGCGTTTGCCACATTCTTTGAAATTGTGTTTCTCGTAAAGGTGAATGGCGGTTGTGTTAGACTCACGGACCTCAAGGGTTAAAAACTCTAACTTGTTTTCGTGTGCAAACTGAATGAGAGCTTTTATGAGCTGTGTACCAACGCCCATTTTTCTGAAATGGGCAACGGTAACAACGTTATTTATGTAGCCCTCGCCCGATACTGCGGTGAGTCCTGCATGACCTGCAAATTTACCGTTTATATAGGCGGCAAAGTAATGGCCGTTAAGCTTTAGGGTGTCGGCTATTGCCTGTGCGCTCCAGCCTTCGCTTTCAAGATATAAAATTTCACTTTCTGCCGCAAGGGGAATGTCCTTAAACGGCAGAGGTTTTATAACTATATCAGTTGTTTTCGATGTGTTCATAAACCTTTTCTAAACTCCGTTCGATTTCTTTAGCACATTCTTTATAAGCTTCAAGACTCAAACCGTAAGGGTCGGAAATGTTTAATACAATTATCTTCGAAGCGTCCACTCCAACCTGACTTAACAGCATTTTATGGACATCGGTCATACATACGAAAAGGTCGGCCGAGAGGTCGTTTGAGTTAATCGGCTTAGAACGGTGACCGCTTATATCACAGCCGTAATCAAGCATTGCGTTTACGGCGTTTTCGGTTGCAGCATCGTCACCTAAAGTAGAAAGACCTCGACTTTCGACGGTAATTTTTTCTCTTTCGTTTTCATTAAGCTTAGCTTTAAAAAGCGCCTCTGCCATCGGACTGCGGCAGGTGTTACCCGTGCAGACAAATATTATTCGTTTAATACCCATAATATTAATCCTTTGCGTCGTACCAGGTTTTGCCATAGTTTACATCAGCAGGCATCGGAACGCTCAAAATTGCAGCGTTTTCCATTTCCTCTTTAAGTATTTTACAGGCAAGCTCAGCCTTTTTTTCGGGTGCTTCAACAAT
>JAZRNK010000003.1:0-11619 GCA_045648145.1 Acutalibacteraceae bacterium
TAATATTTTAGGCAAACACGAAGGAATTATAAAATATACTGTAGGACAACGAAAGGGACTGGGTATAGCGCTTGGCAAACCAATGTACGTCTTCAGTAAAAACATAGATAAAAATGAGGTTGTGCTGTGTGACGACGACCACCTGTTTGAGTCCACCCTTACTGCTAAAGATTTTAATTGGATAGCCTTCGACGCTCCGCCCAAAACTTTCAGAGTCAAAGCCAAAATACGATACCGCCACGAAGAGCAACCCGCTACAGTAACGGTAGACAAAGACATCGTAACCGTTGTGTTTGACCAACCGCAAAGAGCCATAACCCCCGGTCAAGCAGTCGTTTTGTACGATGGTGATGTAGTGCTCGGCGGTGGAATTATAATTGAATAAAACAAAAAACACCCACCGCAAAAGCGGTGGGTGAAATTTTTTATTCTCTAATTAGCGGCGGCCTCTGAAACCAGGTCTGCCACCTTCACGCTTAGACTTGCGCTCACCTTCATCAGCGTCCTCAGCAACGGTCATACCGTCAAGCTCTACCAAAGCGTCGCGGCGAGAAAGGTTAATTCTGTCACGGTCATCAATCTCGGTTACCTTAACCTTAATTATATCACCAACAGTAACAACGTCCTCAACCTTGCCAACGCGCTTAACGTCAAGCTTGCTGATGTGAACAAGACCTTCAACACCGGGAGCAATCTCTACAAAAGCGCCAAATTCCATAATTCTGGTAACAGTGCCCTGATAGAAAGCGCCCACCTCGGGACCGTTAGCAATAATTTCGATAACGCCCATAACGGCATTGCCCTTATCGGTATCAACGGTAGCAATATAAACACGACCGTCCTCCTCGATGGTAATGGTACATTCATAAAGCTCCTGCAATTTCTGAATAACCTTGCCCTGCTTACCGATAACATCACCAATCTTTTCAGGGTTGATGGACATTGTAAGCATCTTGGGAGCAAACTTAGAAAGTTCTTTTCTGGGCTCTGAAATAACGGGAAGCATAATTTCATCAAGGATATAATTACGTGCCTTGTGGGTTTTCTCAAAAGCCTCTTTAATAATTTCAGGTGTAAGACCGTGTACCTTAAGGTCCATCTGGATAGCGGTAATACCGTTTTTGGTACCTGCAACCTTAAAGTCCATATCTCCGTAGAAGTCTTCAAGGCCCTGAATATCAACCATGGTCATAAACTCACCCTTAACACCCTCGTCACCGGTGATAAGACCACAGGAAATACCTGCAACGGGAGCCTTAATCGGAACACCGGCAGCCATAAGTGACAAGGTAGAGCCACAAACAGAACCCTGTGAGGTAGAACCGTTAGAAGAAAGAACCTCTGATACAACACGAATGGTGTACGGGAACTCTTCAACTGACGGAATAACCGGCAAAAGTGCTCTTTCAGCCAAAGCACCGTGACCAATTTCACGACGACCGGGACCTCTTGAAGGCTTGGTTTCACCAACTGAGTATGAGGGGAAATTATAATGATGGATATATCTCTTCTCGGTATCCTCATCAAGACCGTCGAGCTTCTGTGCTTCGCTTACGGGTGCAAGTGTGGTAATAGAAAGAACCTGAGTCTGACCTCTGGTGAACATACCCGAACCATGTGTTCTGGGAAGTAAATCAATCATTGCGTTAAGAGGACGGATTTCATCAATGCCACGTCCGTCAACACGCTTATGCTCGTCCTTAAGCCAGCTTCTTACAACGTGTTTCTGAACGAGATACATAATCTCGTCAAGCTTAGCTTCCTTGCCTTCAAACTGTGCATCGTACTTCTCGTGTACTGCCTGATAAATGGGAAGTAAAGCAGCGTCACGAACAAGTTTATCGTCAGTATCAAGAGCCTTCTTAACATCCTCGATGCAGAAGTTCTCAATTTCTTTAAAAATAACGGGATCGGGATCGTTAGACTCAAACTCAAATTTGGGTTTTCCGATTTCAGCAACGATGCCGTTAATAAAGCTAACAACCTCTTTATTGACCTCGTGAGCCTTCATAATAGCGTCGAACATAACCTCATCCGAAACCTCGTTTGCGCCTGCCTCGATCATAGCAACAAGCTCGCCGGTAGAGGCAACGGTAACGTCCATATCGCTGATTGCTCTCTGCTCTAAGGTCGGGTTGATGATTATTTCACCATCAATAAGACCAACCTTAACACCGCTTACAGGACCATCCCACGGAATGTCCGAAATAGCAATGGCAGCCGAAACACCAATCATAGCGGTAACTTCGGGGCTGCAGTCAGGGTCAACCGACATAACGGTAGCAACAACCGAACAGTCGTTTCTCATATCCTTTGGGAACAAAGGACGTATAGGACGGTCGATACAGCGAGAGGTTAAAATTGCCTTCTCGCTCGGTCTGCTTTCACGGCGCTGGAAAGAGCCGGGAATTTTACCTACCGAATACATTTTTTCTTCATAATCTACTGAAAGCGGGAAGAAGTCTACTCCCTCACGCGGCTTTGCCGATGCGGTTACGTTACACAAAACACTAGTCTCACCATAAGTAGCCATAACCGAAGCATTTGAAAGACCGCACATCATACCTGTTTCAATCTTTAACGGTCTACCGGCAAGTGTGGTTTCATAAACCTTGTAGTTGTTAAACTCGAGTTTTCTAATTTCACTCATTTTATTCACTCCTTTAAATTCTTGGGGGTGACAGTTTAGCAATAGAACCGATATCCAAAGCTTTTTCGGGTACCCGTTCAACTGCTAAAAACAGCCCACTCCCCATATTAAACTAAACAAATTAACGACTTTTCTTCGAAATAATGTAAAACAAGCCGACCGGAATTGTACATACCGGCCGGCAGCGTTTATTACTTACGAAGACCAAGTCTTGCAACGATGGAACGGTATCTTTCGATATCCTTCTTCTGCAAATAAGCGAGAAGGTTACGTCTGTGACCGACCATTTTGAGCAAGCCGCGACGTGAATGATGGTCATTGTTATTAGCCTTCAAGTGTGCGGTAAGCTCGTTAATGCGACGAGTAAGAAGTGCAATCTGAACCTCAGGTGAACCTGTGTCGCCTTCATGAACTGCATACTCAGCAATAATCTGATTCTTATCCTCTTTAAGCATTCTTTTCACCCTTTCATAATATTTGTACGCCGTTATCCGAGCAAAAGGCTGATGAACTCCCTATCGGGCTTACTCCTCAAACACAGAAAACGGTAAACCGCGCCAACATTTGCCGACGCGTAGAGTATATTACCACAAATGTTTCGTTTTGTAAAGAACTTTTTTAAAACTTTAATAATTTAGTCCACCAATGTAATACATTTTGTAGGACAAGCCTTTACGCATTCTCCGCATCTTACACATTTATCGTAATTAATACGTGCAACGTTATCAATAACCTCGATAGCGTCATATTGACAAGTGCGTACACACTTTCCGCAAGCGATACATGCAACCTCGCAAACCTTACGAGCAACTGCACCCTTATCTTTATTAGAGCACGATACTACCTCTCTGATATCTTTAGGCAACAACTCAATAATTCCCTTAGGACAGGTATTAACACACGCGCTACAAGCGGTACACTTACTACGGTCAACAACGGCCTTGCCGTCAACAATTGAAATAGCACCGTACTGACAAACCTTAAAGCAGTCACCCAAGCCAATACAACCGTAATTACACTCTAAAGTACCTGCATAAAGTGTATTGGCGGCCTTACAGGTTTCAACACCTACGTAGTGCATTTTATTTGTAACGTGGTCGCAACTGCCGTTACAAAGCACAACAGCACATTTCGGGTCAGCCATTTCGACTTTTACACCCAAAATTTCACCCAAACGATCATTGACCTCTTGGCCACCGGGAGCACAAAGACCCGGTTTTGCTTCGCCCTTAAACAGAGCCTCTGCATAACCGTCACAACCCGAATAGCCGCAAGCACCACAGTTAGCACCCGGCATTTCAGCACGAAGCTTTTCAACCGTTTCATCGGTATCAACGTGCATTATTATCGAGCAAACCGACAGTATAATACCAAATATAAGTCCCAAAGCACCTACGATAACGGTGGCAAGAATAATAGCATTCATACTTTGTCACCCCTATCCTACAATGCCGGAAAATCCGAGGAACGACAATGCCACTATAGCCGCCGAAATAAGCGTTATGGGCAAGCCCTGTAAAGATTTCGGAATATTACTCGTTTCAAGCCTTGTTCTCACACCCGAGAAAATAAACATAGCAAGTAAGAAGCCAAGACCTGCACCCAACGCATTTGCCATAGCCTCACCAAAATTAGTAACTCTCTCATTGGTGAAGTTAAGCATTGTAATACCTAAAACTGCACAGTTTGTAGTGATAAGTGGCAGATATATTCCAAGTGCTTTATAAAGCGGCGGAATATATTTTTTGAGCACAGTTTCTACAAGCTGCACAAGTGCGGCAATTATGAGTATAAAAACTATTGTCTGCAGGTAAGCGAGGTCGTATTTATCTAAAATATAGACCTGTATCGGATAGGTTACTGCCGTCGACATAAGCATAACGAATGTAACGGCTATACCCATACTTACCGCCGTATTAGTCTTTTTAGAAACGCCCAAGAAAGGACAAATTCCCAAAAACTTGGCCAACACCATATTTTCGGTCAAAATACCGGCAAGAAGAATTGTTATGATATTACTCATTTTCATCCTCCTCACTCTCGGTAGTGTTTAAATTATTTTCGCTGTGTACACTGTCCTGAACACTTTGGATGTTCTCGTCAGAAACCTTCGCATCAGCCTTTTCAACACCCTCTGCTTCAGTACGCATAAATGCATCGGTAGTAGTCTCTCCTGCTACCACAGTATCGGCATACGATTCAGGCAGCTCCTCATCAAACTGCTTGGCAACCTTTTCGTTAGTAACCACGGCGGCATCTGAAACAACGGCACCGTTTTCACTCGCAACGGCATTCTCGTAAGATGCACATTCAGTATTATCGGCGCTTGCACAACCATCGCAACCGTTACAGCCGTGACAACCCAATGATTTAACAGGCTTTTTACCCATTTTGACGGCCAGCTTGTTTGAAAGCGCTACAAGTATACCGAAAACAAAGAAACCACCCGGAGGCAAAATGAACACTAACATCGGGTCAATAAAGCCTTGAGTTATCGGCAAACCAAAAACTGTGCCGGCACCAATAATTTCACGGATAATACCCATCAAGGTAAGCGCGGCTGTAAAGCCTATACCCATACCGATTGCATCTAAAATAGACGGTAACACGCGATTTTTAGAAGCAAACATTTCTGCACGGGCAAGAATTATACAGTTAACAACTATAAGTGGCAAATAAATACCCAAAGCACTATCAATGGCCGGTAAAAATGCCTTTACAAGCATCTGAATTATTGTAACAAATGCAGCTATTATCGTAATATACGCGGGTATTCTTACTTTATCGGGAATAACGTTACGCAACAACGAAATAGCTACGTTAGAGCCTATAAGCACCAGCGTTGCCGCAACACCCATACCGATACCGTTTATAGCGGCGGTAGTAATAGCCAAGGTAGGACAGGTACCAAGGACCAATCGAAGAACGGGGTTCTCTTTAACGATACCCTTGGTAAGAACCGATAAATTATTTTGCTTATCCATTGCTACCACCGTCCTTTACTACCGAATTATAAAGCTCAAACGCTGTATTAACAGCTCCGACTACCGCCCTTGAAGAAACGGTAGCACCCGTCACTGCGGTTATCTCGTTGCCGGAAGCACCCGATTTAGAAGCGCTCAAGCCTTCTTCCTTACCCTTAAACTGCTCCCAAAACGACTCATTAAGAACGTTTGCGCCAAGTCCGGGAGTTTCGTTTGAAGCATCGATAACCTCAATAGCGGCGACCTTATCAGTTGTATCAATACCTACCATAACCTTGACATCACCGCCGTAGCCGTGATGCTCTGTAGTAAAAATGTAGCCCAAAATGCTACCATCTTCACCTTTGGCAATATGGTAATCATATTTTTCGCCGTTATATTCCAACTGTTCGGAAAAATACTCAACGGCAGCTATTATGCGCGACATTGCCTGCTGCTCGACTTTTTTCTGCTGCTCGGCAATTTTATCTTTGGTAATATCGTTGGTAAATCCCAACGCCAAGGTAGAAATTGCACATATCAAGGTCAAAACTATGGTAGGAACCATAACCGATTTAAATACGTTTTTCATTTTTTAGACGCCTCCCATCCAAAAGGCTTGGGAACCGTTATCTTGTTAATATAAGGTACAAGCAAATTCATAAGCAAGATAGCATATGAAACACCTTCCGGTAAGCTGCCGAAATGACGTATTACAAAGGTAATAAGACCGCAGCCTACACCAAAAATAATATGTCCCTTCCAGTTTATCGGACTTGTTACATAATCGGTAGCCATAAATACGGCACCAAACAAAAGTCCACCCGAAAGTATCATATAAAGAGGATCCTCACCAAATATCCACGACATTAACGCTACCGTACCAACGTAACAAACGGGAGTTGTCGGTGTGATAACGCGACGAAGCACAAGATATACAAAGCCTAAAATTATAAGCAATGAAAAGGTCTCGCCTATACAGCCGGATATCTGTCCCATAAACAACTGTCCGTAGCTGTAATACTTGCCGTTAAGTGCAGTTTCCGAAAGAGGTGTGGCACTTGTGAAAATATCAATAGCCTCACCCGAAGTTGCGCTTGAAACAATCTCACCCGTTTTGCCAAACGGTGCTACCCATTTGCTCATCGCAGTCGGGAAGGACACAAGCAAAACTATTCTTGCAGTAATGGCAGGGTTAGCAATATTATGACCGATACCGCCAAACATCTGCTTTACGACAACTATCGCTACAACGCTACCTATTGCCGCCATCCAAAGTGGCAAATGTGGCGGAAGATTAAGCGCAAGAATAAGTCCTGTAACCGCCGCCGACATATCACCAATCGACGACTCTTTCTTCAATACCTTACACGAAAGAAACTCTGCTAAAACGGCAGTAACCACACAGGTCAGTATTACAAGAGCAGAATACCAACCAAAGCTTACACATCCGGCAATAGTTACCGGCAAAAGAGCAATGATAACATCTATCATTATTCCTCGGGACGAATCCTCATGCGCAATGTGTGGCGAATGTGAAACCATAAGCTTTTCCATGAAAATCCCTCCTATCCTCTCTTTTTAAGCTCGGCTTTGGCAAGTCGCATAACCTGCGTCAAATGCCTCTTTGACGGACATGCATAAGAACAACAACCACATTCCATACAATATTCAACATACAAACTTTTAACTCTATCAAGGTCACCCACTCTAAACGACGACTCGATTTCAAGCGGTTGCAGGTTCATTGGACAAATACCTGCACATCTTCCGCAACGAATACAAGGCTGTTCCTTCTGTTTTGCGCCTTGCTTACGGTCAAGCACAAGAACTGCATTGTTTTGCTTTAAAATCGGCATCGAAAGATCCAACAAAGCAACACCCATCATGGGACCGCCCATAACCACCTTATATGGTGATGTTTTAAAGCCGCCACAGAAATCCAAAACGTCTTGAACTTTGGTTCCTATCGGAACAATAACGTTTTTGGGCTCGTTAATGGCCGCGCCGTCAACCGTAATAGTCTTTGCAACCAACGGCATACCGGTTTTAATATACTTGTTCAACACCGAAACCGATGTAATATTCATAACAACACAGCCTATATCGGCAGGCAGCTTACCAAACGGTAACTTTTTGCCGATGGCACTGTAAATCAATACCTTTTCTGCGCCCTGCGGATAGTGTGATTTAAGCTTTAAAAGCTTAACCGAGTTATCCACGTCACGAGCATCAGCGGCAATGTTATAAAGCGCATTGATAGCTTTGGGCTTGTTATCCTCTATGCAGATAATAACCTGTTTGAAATTAAGCAGCTTTTTAAGTAAATACACACCCTCAAGAATGTTTTCGGTATTCTCGATACATTCACGATAATCAGAGGTTATAAAAGGCTCACACTCAGCGCCGTTTATAATAAGGGTGTCGGGCTCAGTCTTGGTACAAAGCTTAACGTGTGTCGGAAAACCTGCGCCGCCAAGACCTACAAGACCGCAATCTCTTGCCGCTTTAATAAGGTCCTCTGCCGTTTCTACCTTTACCGGTGCGAGTGAAGGGTCAGGTGTCATAAATCCGTCAGAATCTATAACAACGGCCTCACACTTAACACCCGAAGGCATAAGCACAGTGCTAATTCCCGAAACGGTACCCGAAACACTTGAATGAATAGGTGCGCTGATATATTTATCGCTATCACCTATTTTTGTGCCCACGTAGACCGTATCACCTTTTTTAACACAAGGTGCACACGGAGCACCGATATGCTGTTGCATGGGGATACACACCTGCATTGGTGCCGGCATAACAACCGTTGGACTTTCAGCTGTGTTTTTGCTGTGGTCCAAATAAGCACCGCCACGCACCTGCTTTAAAGGATGAAGTATTTCTTCTTTATTCATCAACTTTTCTCCTACATAAAAGATTTGAAGTTTTTCTACAATATGGATATTTTAACATATTTTGCATAAAGATACAACAAAAACAAGCCAAAAAAATGGATTAAACAACGGCTTTTTAGCCCAAAATTGCGTTTTTTATGCAAAAATCGTTATAAATTTATCAATAATAGCCGTACAACAAAAAACCGACGGTAGCACCGCCGGCAAAGGCGACCGAAGTGACACTTCAGCCTAATTATTATTGACTGTTATTTACGATAATATCACATAAATATCGAAGCGACTGCGTTTAGCAAAACACAAGACACAACGCCTAAAGCAGTTGGAATTAAAGCGGCCAATACCGTCCATTTTAAACTTCCCGTTTCTTTCTTTATGGTAATAAGGGTTGTGGAGCAGGGCCAATGCATAAGCGAAAACAGCACCATACTTATAGCCGTCATATATGTCCACCCGTTATCAACAAGCACCTGCTTTAAAAGAGCTATATCGCTTATTTCCAATAAGCTTCCCTGCGACAAATAAGCCATAAGCATAATCGGAACAACTATTTCGTTAGCGGGAAAGCCTAAAATAAAGGCAATCAAAATAACTCCGTCTAACCCCATAAGCTGTGCGAACGGATCTAAAAAATCTGCAAAAAAGCGCAATGCGCTTTGATCACCTATACTTATATTGGCAGCCAACCAAATAATAATTCCTGCCGGTGCGGCAACCGCTACCGCACGTCCCAAAACAAATGCCGTTCTGTCAAAAATTGACCGAACTATAACCTTTACAATCTGTGGACGGCGAAATGGCGGCATTTCAAGCGTAAAAGATGACGGAACACCTTTTAATAACGTTTTTGATAGTAGCTTGGTCGTAAAAAACGTCATCATAATTCCAAGCAGGATAACCAACGTCAGAATAACCGCAGAAAGTAAGGATGAAAACGCCCCTGTTACAGAGCCGATAAAAAACATCCCGATAATTGAAATAATTGTAGGGAACCGTCCGTTACACGGCACAAAATTGTTTGTTAAAACTGCCAAAAGTCTTTCTCTTGGTGAGTCTATTATTCTGCAGCCAACTACTCCTGCGGCGTTGCAGCCAAAGCCCATGCACATAGTAAGCGCCTGTTTGCCACAAGCATTGCACCTTTTGAACGGCTTATCAAGATTATATGCCACCCTCGGCAAATATCCCAAATCCTCCAAAAGCGTAAACAAAGGGAAAAATATCGCCATTGGGGGAAGCATTACGGCTACAACCCAGGAAAGAACTCTGTAAACACCTAAAACAAGTACGCCATGCAACCAATCAGGAGCGCCCAAATAAACAAACAATTTTGTCAATAACTCCTGCCCTTTAAAAAACAAATCGGACAGTAATTGTGACGGATAATTTGCGCCCGTAACGGTTATCCAAAAAACCAACATAAGCAGCAGTATCATTATGGGGTAACCCGTAAGCTTGCTGGTAAACAATCGGTCTAATTTTCGGTCAAGCGCCGAATATTTTTCTTTGTATTTGCAAACACCGTCACAAATACTTTCAGCGCTTTTTATAATGCTTGACACAATCATATCCTTAAGCTTTTCTGCCGTAATACCCTGCTTTTCCAAAAAACCTTTAGCCGTTGCAACCGCTTTTGAAACATTTATATCATCAAGTATATTTTCACCCAAAAATGAAGATATTTCATCCAATAAAGCCTTATCGCCGTCAAGCAATCTTAGGCTTAACCAACGACTGTCAATTTTACCTAAAGCTTTATTTGAAACACACGGCTCTATCATAGAAATTACCTGTTCAATTTCAGTAGGATACTTAACCCTATAGCCTTTATCAAAGCTTTCATCTGCAATAAGCTTATCGAGTGCATCAAGTAATCCTTCAAGACTCTTTTTTCGTCTTGCCACCGTTCCAACAACCGACACACCCAGCCTTTGCGACAAACTATTCAAATCAATACTTATGCCCTTGCGTTTTGCCTCGTCTAAAAGATTAACGCATACAAGCGTTTTCTTTGAGATTTCAATGGTCTGCAGCACAAGATTAAGATTTCTTTCAAGACAGGTTGCGTCACAGACAACCACAACGGCATCCAACGAGCCGAAGCATAAAAAATTACGCGCAACCTCTTCTTCGGCCGAATGCGCCATTAAGGAATAAGTACCGGGAATATCCACAAAAATGTAAGAATTTGATTTTGAGTTACAGTACCCTAATGCATTGGTCACCGTTTTTCCAGGCCAGTTACCGGTATGCTGTTTCATACCGGTAAGAGCGTTAAAAACTGTGCTTTTTCCAACGTTTGGATTACCTGCAAGGGCAACTACCTTGTCGTTTTGACCTTTGTTTTTTATTGTAAGACCCGAATCTATTGCCATAATCCCAACCGAACTGTTAGTTAACCCCATATGCAACCCCTCTATGCTTTAATAAGAATATCCTTACAGTCTTCCGAACGGATAGCAATTACCGCTCCCCTTATTAAATAAGCCGACGGATCGCCGCCCGGACTTGTTCCTACGCATTCCACATCCGTATTCTCAACCAGACCGATATCCAAAAGCCTTCTTCGCATACCGCCTTTGGAATTGAGAGCAGCCACCACACACGTTTCTCCGGGCTTTATATCACAAAGACTTTTTGTATACATATCTATTGCCTTTCAAAATTTAGCTAAAGACAGAAACCGCGACTATTAAAGCCACAATCTGCCTACCCTATGGTATTCAAAGGACAATATAAATGTTACTAAAAAACAGGTTGGGCGAACACCCAACCTGCTCAAAAACATATAAAATCAATTATCTTTTTTCTGTTTTTTCTTCCTTAAAAGCAACACAACTACAACACCAACAATGATGAAGCCCGACATAGCAGAAATTAAAACAATATAATGATCGGTTTTATCCTTGTCATTATTTTCCTCTGTATTAATTACATCGTTGGTATCGTTATTTTTTTCTGTATCAATTACATCGTTAGCCTCTGCTATAACAAACGCATCATAATTCGTAAATTTAAAGTCCACATTCGCTCTTTTTGCTCTTACTTCAACATCATGACTGTTGTACGTAATGCCATCCCACGGAAATTCTTGAATTTGCCCTGTATG
>JAZRNK010000004.1:0-14961 GCA_045648145.1 Acutalibacteraceae bacterium
ATTTCTATAACAACCAAAGAATACAACTTAAAACAAAACTGACTCCCCTTGAAAAGAGAAGTCAGTATATTGCTTAAAATTTAATTTCAACTACCATAAAGGCCTTTTTTGTACTGTCTGCACAAATTGGGGCAGTTCAGATAGTACAGACCTTATTTTTGTTTTTAGAATATTGACACTAATATTTTATTGGTGTATCATTAAAGTATGATTTTAAGAATTAAGGTGTTAAAATGAAGGTGTTGGTTGTTGGTATCGGACTGATAGGTGGTTCGATTGCCAAGACAATAAAAAAGAATTCCGACTGGACCGTTTTAGGCTACGATTTGAACGAAAATTCTATAAATGATGCGCTGTCTTTAGGTGCTATTGATGCCGTGTGGGATAAGGCATCACCTTGCGATGCGGACTTGACGATTTTGTGCTTATCACCAAAGGCATGTGTTGATTTTCTTATAGAAAACATAGCGCTTTTGAAGAAAAACTCGGTGGTTACCGACGTTTGCGGTATTAAGTCTTGGATAGTGGAAAATTGTGAAAAGATTTGTGAACAAAACGGTTTACACTTTGTCGGTGGACACCCAATGGCAGGTAAAGAAAGAAGCGGTTTTAAAAATTCTGACGAAAACCTTTTTAACCGCGCAAGCTACATTATTACACCAACTTCAAACACCTATGAAAATGCTTTAAAAATAGTCGAAAAATATATAAAAACTTTAAAAGCGGCTAAAATTACCGTTTCAAGTCCTGAAAATCACGATAGGGTTATCGCTTTTACTTCACAGATGCCGCATGTTATTGCAGGATCATATGTTAAATCCGAAACCTGTTGTTTACGGCATGGCTTTTCGGCAGGTAGCTTTAAGGATGTTTCCCGTGTTGCAACGGTTGACGAGAATTTATGGAGTGAGCTTTTTTTACAGAATAAGGATATGTTGTTAAACGAGCTTTCTTCCTTTATTGACAGCTTGACAGAGTATAAAACTGCATTATTAAACGATGATGTTAATTCGTTGAAATCAATAATTAAAGATGGTAGAATTATTAAAGAAAATGACCTAAAAGAAATTGATTAAGGTGGAATGAGTTAATGGTTAATTCACGAAACGTTGCCATGCTTATGGACTTTTATGAAGCCACAATGGCAAATGCCGCAATTTTAAATGAACATAAAGGTACAATAGCATATTTTGACATGTTTTTCCGTCGTGTTCCTGATGATGGCGGCTTTGCTATAATGGCAGGTCTTGAACAGGCTATAAAAGACCTCGAAAACTTTACTTTTTCAGAAGACGACATTGAATATATGAAAAGCCGCAATATTTTCGACGATGAATTTATTGAATATTTGCGTAATTTTAAGCTTTCGTGCGATATTTGGTCTATTCCCGAGGGAACGCCTATTTTCCCGAAAGAGCCGATTGTTACTGTACGCGGACCGATAATTGAGTTGTTTCTTATTGAAACCTTGCTGTTGCTTAATATTAACCATCAATCCTTGATTGCAACAAAGGCTAACCGAATTGTCCGTGCGGCGCAGGGCAGAGCGGTGTACGAGTTTGGTGCAAGACGTGCACACGGTGTTGATGCTTCGGTTTATGGTGCAAGAGCGGCATATATCGGCGGCTGCGTTGGAACCTCCTGTATTAAAGCGGGTGAGGACTTTAATATACCCGTTTCAGGTACAATGGCTCACAGTTGGATACAACTGTTTGACAATGAATACGAAGCTTTTAAAGCTTATGCTGAGGTTTATCCCGAAAAATCACTGTTTTTGGTGGATACCTATGACACGTTAAAGTCGGGCATACCTAACGTTATTAAGGTTGCTAATGAGGTGCTGAAGCCTAAAGGTTGCCGACCTGTTGGTATAAGAATTGACAGTGGTGACATAACCTATCTTTCGAAAAAGGCACGAAAGATGCTTGACGATGCAGGTTATCCCGATTGTACTATTTGCGTTTCAAATTCGTTGGATGAGTATTTAATTCGTGATATGCTTATGCAGGGAGCCAAGGTTAACACCTTTGGCGTAGGTGAAAGGCTTATCACCGCTTCGAGTGAGGCGGTTTTTGGTGGCGTTTATAAGATGGCTGCCATTGAGGATAAAGACGGTAATTTTATACCTAAAATCAAGCTTGCAGGTAACACCTCAAAGATAACCTTACCCGGTTTTAAGCAAAGCTGGCGTCTTTTTGACCGCGAAAGCGGTAAGGCTATTGCCGATGTTATAACCCTTCGCGATGAGGTTATTGACGATACGAAGGAATACGAGCTTTTTGACCCTGAATACACATGGAAGCGAAAAACGGTTACTAATTTTATTGCTCGACCGCTTCAGGTTAAGGTGTTTGAAAAGGGTGAGCTTGTGTATAAATGCCCAAGCGCTACCGCTATAAGAGATTACCGCGAACAGCAGATTGAGTCGCTTTGGGAAGAGGTACAAAGGTTTGAAAAACCGCATAAATACTATGTTGACCTTTCGCAAAATTTATGGGATTTGTATAACGAAATGCTAAAGGAAAAATCAGTATAAGTTAGTAAAACGAGCCTATTTAGGCTCGTTTTGTTAATTTTTAAGTAAATAAGTGTCCAAATTAATAATAATTTATTTCCAAACAGACAAAAGTTTTTAATATTTGTTGAAATTACATTCATTTTATTGTATAATCACTTCAAATATTTTTCTAAAGGAATGTCCATTTAATGATTAATAATAATGATCAATTTTATAATATACCGCTTTTGGCTTTACGTGGAATTGTTGTGTTTCCCAAAATGGTTGTTCATTTTGACGTTGTCCGTAAAAAGTCGATTGAAGCGTTAAATACTGCGATGAACTCTGACAGAACAATATTTTTGCTTACGCAGAAAAATATCACTATTGAAAATCCCAATAGAAATGACCTTTATGATATTGGCTGTGTGGCAAAAATACGTCAGATTTTACGTCTTAACGATGATGCTGTTCGTGTTCTTGTAGAAGGTCAGTGTCGTGCTGAATGTATCGGTATGACCAATACCAAGCAGTGTCTTTATGCTGATGTTTTGCGTATCGACGATGTTGAACCGAAGAGCCGTGAGCTTTATAAAGAGGCTTTGTTGCGTAATGCCAAAGCTGCCTTTGATGAGTATGCACAGGTTGCACCTAAAATTTCTCCCGATGTTATTATGTCGGTGGTTGCAGCAAATGATTTAGGCTATCTTGCTGATTATATTATTCATAATATACCGGTTGAAACTGATGATAAGCAGTATATTTTAGAACAGAATAATACTCAAAAGCGTTTAAAACTCGTTATTTCTTTGCTTAAAAGGGAGAAGGAATTGCTTGCCTTAGACGCTAAAATTAATGAAAAAGTAAAAGGTAATATTGACGAAAATCAACGTGAATATTATCTTCGTGAACAGGTTAAGGTCATTAATGAGGAGCTTTACGGTGAAAGTAATCCTGATGCAGAATTAGATAAATACTATAATGCGATTAATGAACTTAATGCTAACGAGGATGTTAAAAAGCGTTTAAAGGATGAGGTTGACAGGTTGGCAAAAATGCCTTCAGGCTCGCACGAGTCAACCGTTGTTTTAAATTATCTTGATACCTGTCTGGCTTTGCCGTGGGGCAAATATACAAGCGCAAAAATCAATTTAGAAAAATCGCAAAAAATTCTTGATCGCGACCATTACGGTTTGAAAAAGGTTAAGGAAAGAATTATAGAATTACTTGCAGTACATACTTTAGTACCCGACACTAAAGGTCAGATAATTTGTCTTGTAGGTCCTCCCGGTGTCGGTAAAACTTCGATTGTACGCTCGGTTGCCGAATGTATGGGAAGAAATTATGCGAGAATTTCTTTAGGCGGTGTCAGTGACGAGTCGGAAATTCGTGGTCACCGTAAGACCTATATCGGTGCTATGCCGGGTAGAATTATCAATGCAATAAAAACTGCAGGCAGTGCCAATCCCGTTGTTTTACTTGACGAGATTGATAAGCTTGGTTCATCCTATAAGGGTGACCCGTCGGCTGCTATGCTTGAAATTTTGGACAGTGAGCAGAATTCTACATTTTTTGACCATTATATTGATATGCCGTTTGATTTAAGCAGGGTTTTGTTTATTACAACGGCTAACGACGCTTCTGCCATTCCTGCGCCCTTGCTTGATAGAATGGAATTAATCGAGCTTGGCAGTTATACTAGAGAGGAAAAGTTCAATATTGCTAAAAACCATCTTATAAAGAAACAGACCAAGGCTTGCGGCTTGAATGGAAGTAGCTTGAAATTCTCTGATGAAGCAATTTATAAGCTGATTGACGCCTATACCCGTGAAGCTGGTGTTCGTAGATTGGATAGGACTATTGCTACACTTTGCAGAAAATCGGCAGCTAAAATAGTTTCTAAAAAGGTTAATACCGTAAGGATTACACCCGATTTAATTAAAGAAATGTTGGGCAACGAAAAATATAAGCCTGATACCTACGCTAAAAAGGACGAAATCGGTCTTGTTAACGGTCTTGCTTGGACAAGCGTCGGCGGTGAGATTATGCCGTTAGAGGTTGTTTGTGTTGCAGGTAGCGGTCAGTTGTCGCTGACAGGTTCACTTGGTGACGTAATGCAGGAATCGGCTAAGGCGGCAGTCACTTGTGTCAGAAGCAGGACAGAGGTTTTGGGTATTGAAGGTCAGTTTTACAAAAACCTTGATATTCACATCCACGCGCCCGAGGCTGCAGTGCCTAAGGACGGACCGTCTGCTGGTGTTACTATGTTTACGGCACTTGTGTCGGCTCTTTGCGGCGTTAAGGTAAAGCATAATGTTGCCATGACGGGTGAAATTACACTTCGCGGCAGGGTTTTACCTATAGGTGGACTTAGAGAAAAGGCTATGGCGGCATATAAATCGGGCATTAAAACTGTCATTATTCCTGTTGAAAATATTCCTGATTTAGACAATGTCGACGATATTGTAAAAGAGAATATTGAGTTTAAAGCAGTTGAGTCTGTAGATGAGGTACTTAATATTGCCTTGACTGAAATTCCTTGTAAAAAGGAAAGCAAAAACGAGCTTTATAATGTGACCGATAAAAGAAATGAAAGCAGTGCGAGGACTGTGCATCAATAAATCCCGGAGGGAAGAGATTTGAATTATAATAACGCGGTGTTTGAAACATCGGCAGGGAATGCTAAAGGGTTAATTCCGAGTAATATGCCGGAGGTATGTTTTTCGGGCCATTCAAACGTTGGAAAATCGTCTTTGATTAATCGCTTGCTTGGTCGAAAATCGATTGCGAGAACGAGTAACAAACCCGGAAAAACAGCAACCGTCAACTTTTTCAAATGTGAAAACGTCAGAATGGCAGACCTGCCAGGCTACGGCTTTGCTAAGGTTTCTTTTGCAGAAAAGCAACGTTGGTCAGAGCTAATGGAAGGCTATTTTTCAAGCGGTAGGGATATTAGACTTGTTTTCCAGCTTATTGATGCAAGACATAAACCGACTGCTGACGATATTGATATGCTTCATTTCTTGAAGGATTCGGGGTATAAATTTGTTGTTGTGCTCACTAAGATTGATAAGCTTAATAAAAAAGAGCGAGAGGAAAATCTTGTGATTTTAAAGGATGCTATGTCCTTTATTGGTGATGATGTGACACTTGTTCCGTTTTCTGCCCAGACAGGTGAGGGTAACGAAGTGTTGAGAAATTTACTTGAAAGTGTTAATGTTGGGGGATAAAAATGATAAGCGAAAGTATTGGGATTAATTCTAAGGGTCATTTGACCTGTGGTGGTGCCGATTGTGTTGAGTTGGCTAAAGAATACGGCACACCTTTATATGTTTTTGATGAGGCTTTAATTCGTAAGACCTGTGCAGAATTCAAGGCATCTATTGACGAGTTTTACGGCGGCAACGGCAAGGTTTTGTTCGCAAGTAAGGCTTTTTCGTGTAAGGAAATGTACCGTATTGCAAAAAGTGAGGGTATTGGTGCCGACGTTGTGTCAGCAGGAGAGATTTACACCGCTGTTTCTGCCGGCTTTGAGTCTGAAAATCTGTTTTTCCACGGCAACAATAAAACACCCCAAGAGATAGAATATGCTATAAGTGTCGGTGTTGGTAGAATTGTTGTTGATAATATGACCGAGCTTGATACTATTGAGAGCATTGCTTCAAGATTAAACAAGAAGGTTAAGGTTATCTTGAGAATTAAGCCAGGTATTGATGCTCATACCCATAATTTTATAAGAACGGGACAAATTGACTCAAAATTTGGTTTTGCTTTGGAAAACGGTGAAGCTATGGAGGCTGCTGTAAAAACAACCGAATATAAAAATCTTGAACTTATGGGCTTTCATTGTCATATTGGCTCTCAAATTTTTGATACCGAGCCTTTCCGTAGTGCTGCAGACGTTATGATTAGCTTTATGGCAGATTTTCGCAATAAAATCGGTATCGTTCTGCCCGAACTTAATCTCGGCGGCGGTTTTGGCGTAAAATATCTTGAAACTGACGGTCAGTTGCCCTTTAAGTCATTTATGCAGCAGGTTTCGGTTGAATTAAAAAGCAAGGCACAAGAGCTCGGATATCCGATGCCGCGTATTTACATTGAGCCTGGCCGTTCTATTGTCGGCCCTGCAGGTGTTACACTTTATACCGTTGGTTGTGTAAAGACAATTAAGGATGTTAGGACTTATGTGTCTATTGACGGCGGTATGACCGATAACCCCAGATATGCGCTATATCAGGCTGATTATAATATTGAGATTGCCAATAAGGCTACTTTTAAGAAGGATTACATTGCTACTGTTGCAGGTAAATGCTGTGAGAGCGGCGACCTTATTCAAGAAAACGCACCTATGCAGATACCCGAGGTTGGTGATATCCTTGCAGTGCTTACTACGGGTGCTTACAACTATTCAATGGCAAGTAATTATAACAGAATTCCTCGTCCTGCCGCTGTTATGGTAAATAACGGTGAAAGCCGCGTTATTATTAAACGTGAAACCTACGAGGACCTTATAAGAAACGATTTGTAAAATTAAAACCGTCTTACTAATAAGTAAGACGGTTTGTTTTAATATAACAGCTTCACGTATACCATTATTATAAATTTTTAATAATGCCTACTTGTAACTTGTTATGTAATTTGTTATAATATTTTGGTTGATTAAATTCGTAAAGGGAGCGCTTATTTTATGCAGTCTGTAGAAAATATAAGAAACGTCGCTATTATTGCTCACGTTGACCACGGTAAAACCACCTTGGTTGACCAGTTGCTTAAGCAGAGTGGTACTTTCAGGCAGAATGAACAGGTTGCAGAGAGAGTTATGGACTCTAATGACCTTGAACGTGAACGTGGTATTACTATACTTTCTAAAAATACCAGCGTTATTTATAATGATATTAAGATAAACATTGTCGATACACCCGGTCACGCTGATTTTGGCGGTGAGGTGGAACGTATACTCATGATGGTTGACGGCGTTGTTTTGCTTGTCGATGCCTTTGAAGGTTGTATGCCACAGACGAGATTTGTACTTAAAAAGGCTTTAGGTCTTGGCAAAAAGGCAATAGTCGTTGTTAATAAAATAGATAGACCTATGGCAAGACCGAAAGAGGTTATTGACGAGGTTTTAGACTTATTTATCGAGCTTGGCGCAGATGATGACCAGATTGAGTTCCCTGTAGTATATGCTTCAGGTAGGGACGGTTATGCATCATTTGACCCTGACGAAATGGGCACCGATTTAAAGCCGTTGTTTGACACTATCGTTAAAGAAATTGAAGCACCGAAGGGTGATATTGACGGACCTACCCAGGTGTTGTTTTCCAATATCGATTATGATGATTATATCGGTAGAATTGGTGTTGGCAGAGTTGAAAGAGGTAGCTTAAAGGTTGGTCAGAACGTTGCTCTTTGTCGTGCTGACGGAACGCATAAAAACGTTAAAATAACCAAATTGTTTTTATTTGACGGTTTGAAGCGAGTTGAGGTTGAAGAAGCACCGTTCGGCGAGCTTGTTTCGGTTGCGGGTATTGCTGATTTGAATATAGGCGAAACTGCTTGTGACCCTGATTGCATTGAGCCTTTGCCCTTTGTTAAAATTGATGAGCCGACCATTTCTATGAACTTTATGGTCAACAATTCACCCTTTGCAGGTAAAGAGGGTAAGTTTGTTACTTCGAGAAATATTCGTGACCGTCTTTTCAAAGAGGTACAGACCAACGTTAGTATGAGGGTTGAGGAGACCGATTCTGCTGATACCTTTAAGGTTAGCGGCAGAGGTGAGCTGCACCTTTCAATTCTTATTGAAACAATGCGCCGTCAAGGCTTTGAGTTTCAGGTTTCTCCGCCCGAGGTTATTTATAAATACGACCAAAACGGCAAAAAGTTAGAGCCGATTGAGCTGCTTATGATTGAAGTACCTGAGGAATACGTTGGCGCAGTTATGGAGCGTCTTGGTACACGACACGCTGAAATTCAGAATATGGGTACAAGAGAAACGGGATTGAGTCATTTAGAGTTCTTAATTCCTGCTCGTGGACTTATTGGCTACCGTTCGCAGTTTATGACCGATACCAATGGTAACGGTATTATGAATCATATTTTCCACGGCTATGAGGAATATAAAGGTGATATTGAAAACCGTTTAACTGGCTCGATTATTGTTCATGAGTCGGGAGAAACTACGGGCTATGGCTTGTTTAATACACAAGCAAGAGGTAAGCTTTTTGTAGGCCCCGGTGTCCCTGTTTACGAGGGTATGATTGTTGGTGAAAATCCTAAAAACGAGGATATTGTCTGCAACGTTTGTAAGAAAAAAGCCGCTACAAATATGCGTGCGGCAGGCTCTGATGATGCGTTGAAGCTTACACCTCCGTCGATACTTAGTCTTGAACAGTCGCTTGAATTTATTAAGTCGGACGAGCTGGTTGAGATTACACCTAAAAGTATCCGTTTACGTAAGAGAATTCTTAGTAAAGAGCTTCGTATGAAGGCTGAAAGTAAACTTAAGAAGTAGGCTTTGTTTATGGAATATATCATTCTTGACAACGAGTGGAACACATCATACCGAAAAATAAACGGTAAAAATATTAACGAGCTTATTGAAATCGGTGCGGTTAAGCTTGACGAGAATTTGAATGAGATTTCGCGTTTTAATGTGCTTATCCGTTCAACGCTTACTAAAAAGCTTAGTAGCCGTTTTCAGCGCCTTACCAACATCACAAGTGAGGAAATGCTGACTAACGGACTGAAGTTTGAACAGGCAATAAAGCTATATTCCGATTGGGCAGGTACCGACGCTGTTACACTTACCTGGAGTAATTCTGACCTTTACGTTTTACTTGAAAATTTCAAATTCAGAAGAGGTATTGAAGCAATTCCCATTATTGGCCTTTATGCCGATTTGCAAAAGTTTGTTCAAAATGAAATGATTTTGCAGGGTAGCGATATAACCTCGCAGATTTCGGTTGCAAATGCTGCGCTGTCTTTGGGCATTTCTATTGATGGTATCGGTTTACACCGTGCGCTTGATGATAGTCTTTTGTGTGCCGAAATACTCCGTAAGGTTTTTAATAAAGAACGTTTAAAAAACTATATTATCGACACAAGAATTGACGACTATTATAAACGCTTAACCTTTAAGGCGTATATTATCAGGGATATTAATAACCCGTTTGTTAATAAGAAAAAGCTTGAGTTTAAATGTGAAAAATGCTCAAGTGATGCCGTTAGGCTTTCGTCCTGGAGCTTTAAAGGTCAGTGCTTCAGAGCTGAGTTTCAGTGCACAAAATGTGCATATAAGTTTATCGGCAGGGTTTCGTTTAAAAAATACTATGACAAGGTTGTTGTAAAGCATAATACAGCACCTTTAGTCGCAACTGTCAAAACCGCCGAGAATAAAGAAAATACATAAAATAATTACCCGATATATTGAATAAATATATACGGGTGATTTTTATGTACTTTTTAAGCTTTGTGTGTGCCGGTTTGCTGATAATTTGCGGCGTTTTTTTGACATTTAAAAGCGGATTTTTTCAGATTTTAAAACTTAAAACCGTGTTTTCAGCTACTTTTGGCAGTTTAATAAAAGAAAAGAATTTTGAAGGCTTTAAGGCTATGGCAATAGCCTTAGGTAGTACCATTGGTGTCGGTAATATTGTAGGTGTTGCGGCGGCTATTACTGTAGGCGGCCCGGGGGCATGTTTATGGATGCTCTTGACCGGCTTTCTGGGTATGATTATAAAATATGCGGAAATACATATTTGTGTTGATGAAGCTAAACAAGCAAACAGAAGCTGTGGCGGTCCGATGTATGTTATTAGGTCAAAAACGACTGGTGTTTTTAAAATTTTCGGCAATTTTTTTGCTTGCTTTTGCATAATTGGCTCATTTTTTGCGGGAAATTTGATGCAATCAAAGTCAATTTACGTGTTCGGTAGCTTGGGATTTAAATTAAACTTTTTGCCAATAACCGTTATAGTATTGCCGTTACTTTTTTTGATAATTTCAGGTAAAGACCGATTGTTCAAAAATTTTTCGGCGATTTTTGTGCCCTTAATGTCTTTGTTTTACATTATGGCAACCTTGATAATAATAATTAAAAATTTTAAAAATATTCCTTATGCCGTATCAAGTATAGTGGGCTCTGCTTTTGGCTTTAGTCAGGTTGCAGGCGGCTTTAGCGGCGCTGTAATTTCATCGGCGTTAAGAACGGGGATTATGAAGGGCATTTTTACTAACGAGGCAGGTCTTGGAAGTTCACCCATAGCGCACTGCTCGTCCGAGCAAAAAGATGCTTTTACTCAAGGGTGTTGGGGAATTGTTGAGGTTTTTATAGATACTGTTGTTGTATGTATGATAACGGTTTTTGCAGTGCTTACCTCACCGTTATATATTAGTGGAGAGTTTTCTGACCCATTTGACCTTGTGTGTAATATTTTTAAAGCAAATTTCGGCAATTTTGGTCTTGTTGCTTTGAGTATTTCGGTTTGCTGTTTTGCCTTTGCAGCAGTTGTCGGTTGGTCGTTTTACGGAATAAAAGCATTACAGTTTTTTACATCCTCTAAAAGCGCTTTAAAAACATATATTATAATTTATTTGTGTTTTGTTCCGATATCATTTATAATAAATATAGACAGCATCTGGTGGTTGACGGATTTATTTAATTCTTTTATGCTGATACCAAACATCGTTATGGTTTTATGTTTTGGTGCTAATGCTGTATCGCGGTTGAATGATAGGGAGATGAACACGATTGGTTTGCAGTCTTTGCCCTCGAAAATGCAAAGCAGAAAGAACAGAATATAAGAATGACGGCTATTGTAAAATGCCACTTTTACCGGTTGTGGCGAGAGCAGCCTTGCATTTTTGGGAAGAACCTTGTATTAGCGGTGAAAACGGCTCTGGTACGGTCTTTTTTAGTGGATGCTCGTTAAGGTGTGTTTATTGCCAGAATGAGATTATATCGCATAAAAGGCATGGAAAAACTATAAGTGTAGAACAGTTGGCGAAAATATTTAAAAATCTTGAGGCAAAAGGTGCCGAGAACATTAACTTGGTTAATCCCACACATTATCTTTTAGCCATAAAACAGGCGTTGGATATTTACAAACCGTCTGTGCCTATTGTCTACAATTCAAGCGGATATGAAACACCTGAGCAAATGGAATTAGCGTTATCCTTTTGCGATGTATTTTTGCTTGATTTAAAGTATTTATCCCAAGACCGCGCATTGAAATACTCAGATTCTGAAAATTATCCCGACGTGGCTACAAAAGCCATTTTAAAGTGTTATAATGCTATAGGTGATAATGTTTATAATGAAAAAGGTGCTATGCAAAAAGGTTTGATTATAAGACATCTTGTTTTACCTATGGGTACTAATGAGGCAATTAAGGTTATGGACTGGGTGGAGGAAAACACTCCAAGAGCCGTATTTAGTCTTATGAGTCAGTACACTCCTTGCGGTAATCTCGAAGGTTTTAAAGAAATAAATCGTAAGCTTACCTTGCGTGAACACAGAAAGGTTTTGGATTATTTGGCAGGCCTTAATATTGAAAAGGTATATACGCAAGAGTTGGACAGCAGTGATAATGAGTTTATTCCTGCGTTTGATCTTACGGGAATAGATATTTAAACCGAAGATTATTCTTCGGTTTTTATTTTGTCATAAAAATAAGCCTATCCTCATATTATTTAGCGATGTTAAAGAAATGTAGGAGGAAAGTTTATGACGAGCACAAGCATTTATAGTGATATAGCAGCAAGAACCGGCGGAGATATTTATATTGGTGTCGTCGGGCCTGTAAGAACGGGCAAATCAACCTTTATCAAAAAATTTATGGATACGCTTGTTATACCAAATATTTCAAGTGAGTACCAAAAGGAACGTGCTAATGACGAGTTGCCGCAGTCGGCAGGTGGCAGAACTATTATGACTACCGAGCCCAAGTTTGTGCCGGAAAAGGGCGTAGAGATAAAAATAGAGGACAATATAAGCATGAACGTCCGTCTTATAGACTGTGTCGGCTATATTGTGCCAAGCTCTTTAGGGTACATAGAGGACGACAGTCCGAGAATGGTTATGACACCTTGGTTTCAAGAGCCCGTACCCTTTAATATGGCGGCCGAATACGGCACAAAAAAGGTTATCACTGAGCATTCAACTATCGGTCTTGTTATTACTACCGATGGAAGTATTAGTGATATTCCAAGGTCAGAATATGCAGAGGCTGAGGAAAGGGTAATAAACGAGCTTAAAGGTATTAATAAGCCATTTGTTGTGCTTATGAACAGTATGTACCCGGAGTCTGAACAGGCAACAGCTACTGCTAACGAAATATCTCAAAAATACGGCGTATCCGTAAAGGCTATTAACTGTCTTGAATTAAGTGAAAAAGACATTAAGTCGATACTGTCACAGATATTGTATGAGTTTCCTATTAAGGAGCTTAAAATTAATCTGCCGATGTGGATAACGGCTTTAGACAGTGACCATTGGTTGCAAAAGCAGTTGTATTCGTCAATCGTTACTTCGTCTATGGAGATGAACAAGGTTTCGCATATAAATGATTTTACTAAAAACCTTGCATCCTGTGACAACATAACCTATTGTTCGATTGAAAAGGTTAATTTGGGTGACGGTACTGCAACGGTTGTGGCAGATATTGACCGCAAACTGTTTTATGACGTATTAAAAGAATCAACCGGTGTTGAGATTAACAACGAACAGCAGTTGATGAAGGAAATAATTGAGTTTTCAAGAATTAAAAAAGAGTATTACCGTTTTAAGAATGCTCTTGACGAGGTGCAGGCAACCGGTTACGGTATTGTAATGCCGGAAATTGAGGAGTTGACCTTGGAAGACCCTGAAATCGTAAGGCAGGGAGGACGCTACGGAGTAAGGCTTCGCGCATCTGCACCATCGATACACATGATGAAGGCAGATATTAGCACCGAGGTAAGTCCAATCGTTGGTTCTGAAAAGCAGAGTGAAGATTTAGTTATGTACCTGCTTAACGAGTTTGAGGATAATCCAACAAAGATTTGGGATTCTAATATCTTTGGCAAGTCATTGCATGAGCTTGTAAACGAAGGCTTGCATACTAAACTTGCAAGAATGCCGATGGATGCGAGAATGAGACTGCAGGAAACACTTGAACGTGTTATTAACGAGGGATGCAGCGGTCTTATTTGTATTATTTTGTAAATTAAGTAAAAACCACCGTAATGCTTATAGTTATGGTGGTTTTTTATATTGATTTATAAAATTGGTGAATTTTTAATGTTTTTTGTTGAAAAAAGAATAGAAATACTTAATATTCTTTGTTAAAATAAGTTTATAAAACAACTTCTTTGGAGGGTGTTAATATGTTTCAATTATACGGTGACGGTATTCACGACGATACAAGTGCTATTCAAGAATTGATTGATAGCGGTGTTTGTGAGGTCATTCTTCCTGCGCCTAAGGTTTGTTACCTTATTTCAAAACCGTTGGAATTGCCTTCGAATTTCAGGCTTGTTTTACCGAGGTTTGCCGAAATTAAGCTGAAGTCAGGCTCTGACTGTGTAATGCTTCAAAACAAAATGAAAAAAAACAGAGTTGAGAGAATACCAACCGAGTTGTTTGACTATATAAATGAATATGATCCTGATTTTGAATGTAAGAACATTGAGGTTTGCGGCGGTATTTGGAACTGTAACAATAAAGAACAACGTTCAAATCCTATTTTAAACAATAAGAATTATGAAGGCGGTTATTCGGGCTTTGGTCTTCTGTTTTATAACGTTAAAAACTTGATTGTTAAGTCTTTGACAGTTAAAGACCCTGTAACCTTTGCCATTAATGCCGATAAGATATCATATTTTACCTTTGAAGATATTGTTTTTGATTTTAATTATGGTAATCCATTGGCTACTAATATGGATGGTGTTCATATTAACGGTAATAGTTATTATGGTCGTATTACAAATCTCCAGGGTACTTGTTACGATGATTTAGTTGCGCTTAACGCAGACGAGGGCTCTGATGGACCTATAAGCCACGTTGATATTAGCGGTGTTTATGCTGAAGGTTGTCATAGTGCTGTGCGTTTACTTACCGTTAAGCATCCTATTGAAAATGTTCATATATCTGATGTGCACGGCACATATTTCCAATATTGTATTGGCTTGACCAAATTTTATGACGGTTCTCGGTTGGGCTATTTTGATTCAGTAACCATTGACAATGTTTTTGTGAGCAAGGCAGAAAGAATGCTTATTCACAACAAAAGACCTGAGCATTATGTGTTCCCGATTATTTATATTGAAAGAGGACATGAGGTGCGTAACCTTAAAATATCGGAACTGCACCGTAGGGAATATATTACACCTGTTGAAACCATAATTGTAGGTCAGGATGCAAAGGTTGATAATTTAATACTTGAGAATATAACTACCGAAAATCATACCGATTCACCCGAAAT
>JAZRNK010000005.1:0-15445 GCA_045648145.1 Acutalibacteraceae bacterium
TTTAAGTTTTCAAATACAACGGCAGACACTCATATTATTGCGGCGGAGCTTATTAATTTGGGCGCCGATTATGCTAAGATAAATTATAGTTTATTTGAGCAAAAAAGCCGCGGAAGAATAGCAATGGAGCGCCTTGTTTTAGAAAAATTAGAACTGTTTTTTGAAAATAAGGTTGCTGTAATTACCGTAACAAGCGAAATGCTCAAAGTCACAGGATGTGAACAGAGTGAGCTTGACAGTATTACGGCTATTCCAA
Organism: Acutalibacteraceae bacterium; assembly: GCA_045648145.1. Lineage (GTDB taxonomy): Bacteria > Bacillota > Clostridia > Oscillospirales > Acutalibacteraceae > UMGS172. Next base: position 257 of record JAZRNK010000005.1, read on the forward strand.
GGCAAATTGAGGGTGTTTTAATAGGTGTTGCCATAAAAGAAAAGAACGACGGCAAGTTTAAAGTATCAGTAAGGACTAATGAGCCTTACGATGCGGCTAAAATCTGTGCTGCATTTGGTGGCGGTGGACATGTAAGGGCGGCAGGATGTGAGTTTTCGTGTTCTGCAGCCGAAGCCAAGGAGCTTATATTAAAGCATATAAAAAGCCTGATTTATGCGGAGGACTAAATGAACGGTCTTATTTTGCTTGACAAGCCGCAAGGCTTTACATCCTTTAAGGCCGTTGCGGCCTTGAGGAGAATATACGGTGTAAAAAGAGCCGGCCATACGGGGACCTTAGACCCCATGGCGACCGGTGTTTTACCAATTTTTTTAGGTCGTGCAACAAGGCTTTGCTCGCTGGTTTTAGAGTCGGACAAGCGTTATACCGCAACGGTACGGTTAGGCTTGACGACTGATTCACTTGACATTACGGGTGAGGTAATAAGCTCAAGCGACGTGTCGGTGACGGACGAGCAGTTAAATGAAGCTATAAAGCATTTTACTTGCGAATACGACCAGATACCGCCTATGTTTTCAGCCATAAAAAAGGACGGTGTTCGTCTTTACGACTTAGCAAGACAGGGTGTGGACGTTGAAAGACAACCGCGTCGTGTAAGTATTAAAGAGATTAATTTACTGTGGCGCAAGGGCAATGATTTTTGTGTTGATGTATTGTGCTCAAAAGGTACATACATCAGGTCGCTTGCTGATGATTTAGGCAAACATCTCGGTTGCGGTGCAGTGTTGACCGAGTTGAGAAGGACAAAAACGGCGCAGTTTGAAATTTTTGATTGTGCAACACTTGAAGAAATAGAAAAAAATCCGTTAAAATATTTGCGGTCGGCCGAAAAGGCGGTTGAATATTTAAATAAGGTTAATATATCGCTTAATCAGGCCAAGCGTTTTTTGAACGGCGCGGCTTTGGATGTAAATCGCGTGAGCTTTGCGCAAAATCCAAAGAATAATGAAATTTTTAGAGTAAGCTGTGAAGAAGAGTTTTTGGGGCTTGGTGAATACGATTCTCAAAAAAATGAATTGTCGGTCAAATTTATTATTAAAGAATAGTTTTAAAAGGAGGGATAGCCGTGTGTAATAATGAAAAATATGTAGTGGCCTTGGGCACCTTCGACGGCTTGCATAAGGGTCACGAAGCGGTTTTGAATTCTGCGCTCGGCATAAAAGGTCTTATACCCGTTGCGGTAACCTTTAACGAACCTCCAAAACGTCAGGTGACCGGCAAATTTGTGCCTATGCTTATGTCGGCAGAGGACAAAAACGAGCGATTAAGGCAAATGGGCTTTAAAGAGGTTTTTGTGCTTGATTATAACGAGGTGCATGACCTTTCACCTAAAGCCTTTTTGGACATGTTGTTTGATAAATATGATATTAAGGCTGCCGTTTGCGGTTTTGATTACCGTTTTGGCAAAGGCGGTGAAGGTAACGCTGCATTTTTGTCGGCGTATTGTAATGATGTGGGCGCACAGGCCGTTGTTTGTCCCGTAACCTCGGTTTCGGGACAGGTTGTGTCATCTACGCTTATAAGAGAACTGATTTCTAACGGTAACGTTTCGTTTGCAAATTTATTGTTAGGCCGTCCGTTCTCTTTTAAAACAACGGTAGAGCACGGCGACGGCAGAGGTCACACTTTAGGCTTTCCGACGCTTAATCAGCCACTTGACGAGAACTTGGCACAGCCTAAATTCGGTGTTTACGCCTCAATTGTAGCGGTGGACGATAAGGAATTCCCGTCGGTAACAAATATCGGTATAAGACCTACCTTTGTGTTAAAAAAGCCGTTAAGTGAAACCTATATTTTTGATTTTAACGGTGATTTGTACGGAAAACAGGTTGCCGTAAAGCTGTTAAACTATATTCGTCCTGAGGAACGCTTTAATAGCGCAGAGGAATTAAAGAAAAAAATACAAGAAGACAAAGAAATTGCTAAAAAGGAGTTTCTGACATATAAAAATTTTAAGCAGGAGGCTTAGGCTGACGGGCTAAAGTCTCGTTGGTTTGAGCCTTGCTGTTTTTTGTAAAAATTTTTTGTATGAGAGTGAAAATAAATGAAATTAACAGAAATTTTTGAAAAAGATAAATTATCGCTTTCGTTTGAGGTTTTTCCGCCTAAAGTTGACTCGTCTTTTGATAGTGTTAAGACGGCTACCGAGGAAATTGCCAAGTTAAAGCCCTCTTTTATGAGCGTTACATACGGAGCAGGTGGCGGAACGAGTAAGTATACCTTGGACATTGCCAAAAACATAAAAGAAAATTACGGTGTGCCGACCTTGGCGCATTTGACCTGCGTTTCCTCTACCAAAGAAACGGTGCTTTCTAAAATTGAGGATATGAAAAAAGCGGGAATTGACAACGTTATGGCTTTGCGCGGTGATTTGACACCCGAGCTTGAAAAAAGTGATAGAAGTGGATGGGATTACGCCCATGCTATTGACCTCATTCACGATATTAAATCAAGCGGCAAGGATTTTTGTATAGGTGCTGCCTGTTATCCTGAAATCCATCCTGAAAGCAGTGACCAGACGGAAGATATTAAGTATCTTAAGGAAAAGGTTGATGCAGGTTGTTCTTTTTTAACTACTCAAATGTTTTTTGATAATAATTTGTTGTATAACTTTCTTTACAAAATCCGTGAAGCAGGGATTACAGTACCGATTATTCCCGGTATAATGCCTATAACCAATGCAAATCAGATAGCAAGAGCTATCAAGCTTTCGGGATCGTTTGTGCCACAAAGATTTAAAAGCCTGGTTGATAAATTCGGCTCGTCACCCAGCGCTATGAAGCAGGCAGGTATTACTTACGCAACCGACCAGATTATTGACCTTTTTGCCAACGGAATTAAAAATGTTCACGTGTATTCTATGAACAATCCTTCGGTTGCTGCAAAAATTCAGGATAATTTGTCGGATATATTGGGATAAATATGGCTACATACATAAAAAAATACGATAATTTACCGATTAATAGTGGTGAAATATTGCGTTATTCGGGTGTAAAAAGCGCTGACGGTAAAATGTTAGCATTGATAGACGACTGCGTAAAAGAAGCGGCTGACATATTTAGGTTCGACGTTTGTTACGGCGAATTTGAGATGGTGGACAATGGCAGTAGTTTTGATTTGGGGTTTACAAAAATTTCATCTCAAAGCGTGAAAAAACACTTGTGTGGGTGTGAAAAGATAGTTGTTTTTGCGGCAACTGTTGGTATTGAAATTGACCGATTGATTGCCCGTTACGGTAAAATATCACCTGCAAAGTCGCTTATATTTCAAGCAATAGGCGCCGAAAGGATAGAGGCGCTTTGTGATGCTTTTTGCCAGGATATTGCTGAGGAATATAGTTCTAAAGGATGCTTTACAAGACCACGCTTCAGTCCCGGTTATGGTGATTTGCCGCTTGAAATACAGACCGATATTTTTAAAGCACTTGACTGTTCTAAAAAAATAGGGCTGACGTTAAATAGTAGTTTATTAATGTCGCCTTCAAAGTCGGTTACTGCCATAATCGGTGTTAGCAAAAGCACAGGCAACCATGATAGTAAGAATTGTACTGTATGTCAGAAAACCGATTGTATATTCAGGAGAAACGTATGAAAATTTTAGAGTATATAAAGGAAAATATACTGTATCTCGACGGTGGTACAGGTACGCTTTTACAAGCTAACGGGCTTAAAAGCGGCGAACTGCCGGAGAGGGGGAATATTACTCATAGTGACGTAGTGACCAAAATTCACCGTGATTATTACAATGCAGGCAGTAATGTTGTAAGCGCTAACACCTTTGGTGCTAATTGCTTGAAGTTTTCCGATGATGAATTGGAGGCGGTTATTAAAGCCGCGATGGAGAACGTTAAAGCCGCAAGAGATACAAGTGACGGTGCTCAACCGAAATGGGTGGCTTTTGACATTGGACCGACAGGCCGTATGTTGGCGCCTTACGGTGATTTTGACTTTGAGGATGCCGTTACTTGTTTTGCTAAAACCGTAAAATTGGCAGTGAAATACGGCGCCGAGGTTATTTTCATTCAAACTATGAATGATAGTTATGAAACCAAAGCGGCACTTTTGGCGGCGAAGGAAAATTGTGATTTGCCTATTTTTGTCTGCAACGCTTTTGGTGAAGATGGAAAGCTTATGACGGGTGCTGACCCTGCCGCTATGGTGGCCATGCTCGAGGGCTTGGGAGCTGATGCTATCGGTGTCAACTGTTCATTGGGTCCCAATGCACTGAAAGGTGTGGTCGAGCAATATTTAAAATTTTCTTCATTGCCTGTTATTTTGAAGCCCAACGCAGGCTTGCCTAAAGCAGTGGATGGCAAAACGGTTTATGACGTTTTACCTTTTGATTTTGCAAAGGATGTAACCGACCTCGTAAGTCAGGGCGTGACGATAGTCGGCGGATGTTGCGGAACAACACCCGAATACATATCTGAATTAGTAAAACAGTCGTCAAAAATTGAGTTTAAACCGATAGAAGAAAAGAATTATAGCTTGGTTTCCTCTTACACTCATGCTGTTGTATTTGGTGAGAAACCCATACTTATCGGTGAAAGAATAAATCCAACAGGAAAAAAGAGATTTAAGCAAGCGCTTAAAGAAAATGATATTGATTATATTTTAAAGGAGGGTATCGCACAGCAGGAGAAGGGTGTGCATATTTTAGACGTCAACGTCGGTTTACCTGAAATTGACGAGGAAAAGATGCTGCGCACTGCTATTTGTGAACTGCAGGCTATTATTGATCTTCCGTTGCAGATTGATACCTCGGATATAAAGGCTATGGAATCGGCGCTTCGCCGCTATAACGGAAAGGCGATGATAAACTCCGTAAACGGCAAAAAGGAAAGTATGGAAGCCGTTTTCCCGTTGGCCAAAAAATACGGCGGTCTTATAGTTGCGTTAACCCTGGACCACGATGGCATACCTGCTACGGCCGAAGGCCGATTGGAAATTGCCAAAAATATTCTCAAAACCGCCGAAAAATACGGTATAAATAAAAAGGATATTATATTTGACCCGTTGGCGCTGACGATAAGCGCTGATATAAACGCGGCGGTGGTTACGTTAAAAGCGGTGTCGCTTATTAAAAATGAACTCAGGTGCAATACTTCACTCGGCGTTTCCAACGTGTCGTTCGGTTTACCCGAAAGGGAGATAATAAATAGTACGTTTTTTGCTGTTGCTATTGCTAACGGTCTTTCGGCAGCCATTATGAACCCTTATTCGCTTGAAATGATGAAGTCCTATTATGCCGCATTGGCTTTAAGCGGCAAGGATGAAAATTGTGCCGAGTATATTTCTTTTGCAGAAAGCATACCTAAAACTCAAGCGGTTGAGATTGTGCAAAATCAACCCAAGGAAAAAGAAGCAGTAGTAACCGATTTGCAGACGGCCATAATAAAAGGTTTTAAGTCACAGGCGGCTTTATTAACGGCAGAGCTTTTAAAAACTGATGACCCTTTACAAATAATAAAGCAGGAAATTATACCTGCTTTGGATGAGGTTGGTATAGGCTTTGAGAACAAAACGGTATATTTGCCGCAGCTTTTGATGAGCGCCGAAACGGCAAAGGCTGCTTTTGAGCAGATAAGGCTTAACTCATCAACACAAAAAACGGCAGATAAGTGTGACTTTGTGATTGCAACTGTAAAGGGTGATATTCACGATATCGGCAAAAACATTGTTAAGCTTTTGCTTGAAAACTATGGCTTTGCTGTGTATGATTTAGGCAAGGACGTTGCATCAAGCACAGTTGTCGACAAGGTGGTAGAGCTACACGCTTCATTGGTTGGTTTGAGTGCGCTTATGACAACGACGGTGCCCTCAATGGAGGAAACTATAAAGGAACTCAGAGCAAAGGCTCCGTGGTGCAAGGTGGTTGTCGGCGGTGCGGTATTAAACCGTGAATATGCCGAAATGATTGGCGCAGATAAGTATGCCAAGGATGCTATGGAAACCGTAAGGTATGCAGAGGAAATCAATAAAACTCTGTCACGCTAAGTGGGTGGTCAATATGATTAAGGATAATTTTAAAAGGGTAAAACTGGCGTGTTATATGGCTAACATAACAATGGCTATTGTTGCAAATATTACGCCCTTACTTTTTGTTACGTTTCGTAATATGTATGGTATTTCATATTCTCTTCTTGGCGCGTTGGTGCTTATAAATTATATAACACAGTTGACGATAGACTTGATTTTTTCGTTCTTTTCGTACAAGTTTAATATTGCCAAGACGGTAAAAATAACACCGATAATTTCGGCGGTGGGTTTAGCGTTGTTTGGACTTACACCCATTCTTTTCAAAGATTCGGTGTATTTAGGCCTTGTTTTATCGACGGTTATTTTCTCTATTTCCGCCGGTCTTGCAGAGGTGCTTATAAGTCCTACCATTGCCGCTATACCGTCGGACAACCCCGAAGCTGAAATGAGTAAGCTGCACTCCATTTATGCTTGGGGTGTTGTGGGTGTCGTTATTTTTACCACCTTGTTTTTATTTTTGTTCGGTAGCCATAACTGGCAGTGGCTTATGCTTATATTTATGGCCTCACCGCTTGTGTGCGCGGCATTGTTTATGAGCTCTAAAATTCCCGAAATGGAAACACCCGAAAAGGCCTCCGGTTCTATACAATTTATTAAAAATAAGGGTGTTTGGCTCTGCGTATTTGCAATATTTTTGGGCGGTGCAAGTGAGTGCACAATGGCACAGTGGGCGTCGAGCTATCTTGAACAGGCGCTTTCAATTCCAAAAATTTGGGGAGATGTTTTTGGCGTTGCATTATTTTCGGTGGCGCTCGGTATGGGCAGAACGCTTTATTCAAAAATCGGTAAAAACATAACAAAGGTGCTTTGGTTGGGTGCAATTGGCGCTACCGCTTGTTATTTAATTGCCGCTGTTTCGCCTTTTGCAATTATAGGCTTGTTTGCTTGTGCTTTTACGGGCTTTTGCACTTCAATGCTTTGGCCCGGTAGCTTGATAGTGGCATCTGAAAAGTTCCCAATGGGTGGTGTTATGATATTTGCTTTAATGGCGGCAGGTGGCGATTTTGGTGCTGCGGTCGGTTCTCAAATGGTAGGTGTTATAACCGACCTTTCTATTGAAACTTCATTTTTTCAAAATCTTGCCGCAAGCTTGTCGCTTTCACCCGAGCAGTTTGGTATGAAATTTGCTATGACAATCGGTTCACTTTTTCCAATAGTGGCGATAATAGTTTATTCTCACATAAACCGAAAATGGAAAGGCAAGGTGAACGCGTAAGTTGAACAAAGAGCTAATACAAAAAATAAAAAACAATGCTTTCTCGGCATTGCTTGTGATAGCCTTGACAGTTTTGATTCTCAGCTTTTCGATAGGGTTGCCTATTTACTGCCGTCCGTTTTATTACGCTCATATCGATGCGTTAGATTTGCCACAACAAAGCGGATATACTAAGGAGCAGATAATAACGGCTTATAATGAGGTCTTAGATTATTTAACCTTACCGAACAAGGAATTTTCAGCTGGGTGTATGAAATATTCGCAAAGTGGTGCCGACCATTTTGCCGATTGTAAGGCTCTGTTTGATTTAAATATTTCGTGTTTTATTGTTTCGGCAGCGGTTTTAATATTATTGCTTGTTTTGAAGCGGAAATTAAAGATAGACACATTTCGCTTAGGTCGGTTCCATGCCTTGCAGGTGTCGGCAGCTTTGACTATACTTGTTCCGACGGTGGTTGGCGGGTTAGCGGCCATTGATTTTGATAAAGCATTTGTTGCATTTCATAGCGTGTTTTTCCCTTGTAAAACAAATTGGATATTTGATTACGATGTCGATGAGATTATCAATGTGTTGCCGGTAGAGTTTTTTATGAACTGCGCAATTTTGATAGGCATTGCAATGGTAGTATTATCGCTAACTTTTTTTGTTATCGGTACAATCTTAAATCATAAACAAAAAAAGGCACAAACTGATTAACAGTTTGTGCCTTTTTAATTTTATTTGTGATAAAGCTTTTTGGTTTGATATTTTGGCTCAAAAGTAATGTTTACGCCCAATTTTCTAAAGGTCTGTTCGTCAACTCGTGAAAGAATTACGGTCGAGTGTGCTTCAAGGCCCTTTAATTTAGGAACTTGCTCGAGTGCCGTTCTGGCTTTTTCATCGGTGGCCGCGCAGATTGAAAGTGCTATTAAAACCTCGTCGGTGTGAAGGCGTGGATTGTGGTTGCCTAAAAATTCGGTCTTCATACGCTGAATAGGCTCAATAATGGTGGGGGAAAGCAGGGTGACCTCGTCGTCAATACCACCCAATTCCTTAAGCACGTTTAAAAGCATTGATGAGGACGCGCCTAAAAGCGAAGATGTCTTTCCGGTAATTAATTTGCCGTTTTCGAGCTGAATTGCCGTTGCAGGTGCGCCTGTCAATTCTGCCTTTTGCAAAGCAGCTTTTACAACAGGACGGTCATTAATCGTTACGCCCACCTGATTCATTAACAGTTCAATTTTAGCAACCTCGGTTTGTTCGCCCATACCCTGACGAAGTGAACAAAGTGCGGCATAATAGCGACGGAGAATTTCCTGCTTGGCGGCTTCACAACAGGCTTCGTCATCACAAATGCCGTAGCCTGCCATATTAACACCCATATCGGTCGGGCTTTTATACGGCGATTCACCCATAATACGCTCAAGCATAGCCGAAAGTACAGGGAAAATCTCAATATCGCGGTTATAGTTAACGGTTGCTTCGCCGTAAGCTTCTAAATGGAACGGGTCAAGCATATTAACATCGTTAAGGTCGGCGGTTGCGGCCTCGTAAGCAACATTGACAGGGTGTTTTAAGGGAATATTCCAAATAGGGAAGGTTTCAAATTTGGCGTAGCCTGCTTTAATTCCACGCTTGTGTTCGTGATAAAGCTGTGAAAGGCAGGTAGCCATCTTGCCGCTTCCGGGACCGGGTGCGGTAACCACAACGAGCTTACGCTTGGTTTCAATATAATCGTTTTTGCCAAAACCTTCGTCGCTTACTATATGCGGAAGATTAGAGGGGTAATCCTTAATATAATAGTGACGGTATACCTTAATTCCAAGGGCGGTGAGCCTTTTTTCAAAGGCTTCAACCAAGGGTTGTTTTGTATAACAGGTAATTACAACACTACCAACATAAAGACCAATACCGCGGAAGGCGTCGATAAGTCGTAAAGTGTCAAGGTCATAGGTGATACCAAGGTCGCCGCGGCGCTTGTTCTTTTCAATGGCGTCGGCATTGATAACGATAACTATTTCTGCATCGTCCTGCAGTTGCATAAGAAGTTTGACCTTTGCATCCGGCTCAAAGCCTGGAAGTACGCGTGAAGCGTGGAAGTCGTCAAACAATTTGCCGCCGAATTCAAGGTATAATTTGCCGCCGAACATATCTATACGTTTGTGAATATTTTCTGATTGTCGACGTAAATATTCTGCGTTATCGAAACCCAACTTTTTCATTTTTATCCCTCTATTTTCAACCCAATGATAAATTAATTTTAACTTATATTTGTCTTTCGGTCAAGGGTAATTTGAGCTTTTTCGTGTGTTTATATCAAAATTTTAAAAATGACTTGTAAAGTGCCAAACGGTCGAATTTCCAAAAATTTTTGTTAATATTTGCAATATATTGAACAATTTAAGCAAAATAATAAAAAATTCTCTTGTAAATGGAAATATTATATTGTAAAATAAGCATACAAAGGCAGGTGCATTAATGATGAACGGATCAAACAATCAAAACACAATAACCTTTAACCTTGGCAATGAGCACGAGCAAGAGGTAAGGCGTATTATGCTTGTTGTGTATAATGCGTTAAAAGAAAAGGGCTATAACCCAGTAAACCAGTTGGTAGGTTATATTTTGTCGGAGGATCCGACCTACATCACTACCCATAACAATGCACGTAATCTTATTCGTCGCATTGACAGGGATACTTTGTTGCAAATTCTTGTTAAGTATTATTTAACAAATTAATTTATATCAATAATAAAAACACCCCGCAGTTTAAAACTGCGGGGTGTTTGTTGTTTGTTTTAGGCGGTAGCTTTTTTGTTTGTAATAAGCTTGATTACAAATAATGTAGCAATCATAAGTACGATTGCGATGGGCAAGGAAATAAGCCAATTCTGGACAAAGCCGGTTATTACGTATGCTACGAACGAAATTGTTGCAACGGTGATTGCATAAGGCAACTGGGTCGAAACGTGGTTAACGTGTTCGCACTGTGCACCAGCAGATGACATAATGGTTGTGTCAGAAATGGGTGAGCAGTGGTCGCCGCAAACGGCACCTGCAAGACAGGCCGACATACCGATAACCATAAGCTCGCTTCCGGCAGGGAAGACGTTAAGTACTATCGGGATAAGGATACCGAAGGTGCCCCACGATGTTCCGGTTGCAAAAGCAATGCCACAAGCAATAAGGAAAATAATTGCAGGCAAGAAGTTGTGAAGTGCACCTGCATTTGCCAAAGCCTCTTTAACAAATGTGCTTGAATCAAGAAGATTGGTCATATTCTTCAAAGCGGTCGCCATTGTAAGAATGAGTATGGCAGGAACCATAGCAATAAAGCCTTTAGGTATGCAAGCCATAGCATCTTTAAAGCTGACAAGTCTTCTGCAAATAAGGTATATGGTAGTAATAGCAAGAGCAACAAGACCACCTAACGGTAGACCGACGGTTGCATCGGTGTTACCGAATGAGCCGATAAAGTCTTTGTTATAGTCGCCGCCGAAGAAGCCGCCAACATAAATGAGTGCGATAACCGAAAGAATGATAAGAACAACGATAGGAATAATAAGGTCAAATACTTTGCCTTTAGAGTTGCCTTCTTCCATTTTTTCTTTAGAAACAACCTCAGAGCCAAAGGTGAACAAATCGCCGTTTTCTGCGTTTGTCTCATGCTTTTTCATAGGACCGAAGTCAAACTTCATTAATGTGATAGCAACGATAAATACGAGTGTGAGAAGTGAATAGAAATTATAAGGTATTGCTTTACAGAACAAAGCAAGACTAGAGATTTCTTCACCTGCAGCATTAGTAACACCTGCAGTGTATTCCGAAACGGCTGCAGCCCAAGAAGAAATAGGAGCAATCATACAAATAGGAGCAGCAGTTGCGTCAATTAAGTATGAAAGCTTTGCGCGGCTGATTTTGTGTGCGTCGGTAACAGGGCGCATTACAGAGCCAACGGTAAGACAGTTAAAATAGTCGTCGATGAAAATGAGAACACCCAAAGCAAAGGTGCAAAGAGAAGCACCGATTTTAGATTTAATATGTGTACTTGCCCATTTACCGAATGCGGCAGAGCCACCGGTTTTGTTAATAAGTGCCACCATAATTCCAAGTATTACAAGGAAAACAAAAATACCGGCAGTACCGGAAACCGATGCAATAAGACCGTCTTGCACAAGGCTGTCGATTGTACCAACAACGTTGAAGTTGTTGTAGAACAGTGCGCCAACAAGAATACCAATGAAGAGTGAACTGTAAACCTCTTTGGTTACAAGCGCTAAAACGATAGCAACCAACGGAGGAACAAGCGACCAGAATGTTGCAATAAAGGGATTGGTTGCAGCAGCGTCGCCCTCAGCTGCAAACACAGTAACGGTGCTCATAACACAAAGAAGAACAACCGTCAAAATAATGAGTAATTTCTTTTTCATTAAGGGTTACCTCCTCTAAAAAAATACAAGACTGCGAACTAACGCAGTCTTGTAAAGTCACAAAACAAATGCGATAGCTCTCCACAAAAGTGACAGTAAACGGCATATTGTGCCTATTTACCAACCGACAGCAGTCGAAAACCTGACTGTCGATTTCGGCGGTTACTTCCTTTCATAAGAGCTTTTTCGAACTTTAATCTTATTACTTATAAGCACCGCGCCTCTATCTTTGTAAGGTGATTATAAACTTCATTAAACTAAATTGTCAAGTACTATGCTGAATTTTGTTGATTTTTGATATTTAAGGTGATATAATTTATTTGTTAGGAGGATGATATTTATGGAAAAGCATAAAAATCCTGTAGAAATCAAAGAGGAAAATATTTTTGCCGGTATTATCGGCGCATTATTGTTTGCTATCATTGGCGGAGCAGTTTATTTCGGCGTTTATCAACTGGGATACATTGCGGGTATTTGCGGTTTTATTATGTTTATGCTTTCAAACTTCGGCTATTCGCTTTTTTCGGGTGTTAAAAATTCGATGAAGGGTGTTATTACCGCTATTATTATGACAATAGTAATGATTCTTGTTAGCGAGTATATTTGTCTTGCTTTTGATATTTATAAGGCCTTCGAAAGCGAAGTTTCTTTCGCTGAAGTTTTAAGCTATATACCTGAGTTTATGCAGGTTTCCGAAATAAAAACCGCCGTTATTAAAGACTTGTTGTTTGCATACGCTTTGGGTGCTCTTGCGACGTTTGGCTCGATAAAACAGGCAATAGCTAAAAACAAGGAAGCACAAAAAGCAGCAGATAATCAGTATACACCTCAGTTTGAGGAAATTCCTCAGGAACAGACCGAAGAAACAAATGAGTAATTGTTGAATTTAAAATAAGCACCGCCGTAGACATTTTGTCTGCGGCGGTATTGCTTTATTATTCAAAATCCTGCATTTGACTGAACTCTTTAAGCACAAGTCCGGGGTTTTTATCCAATGCCCAGTTTATTTCATAATCGGCAGTGAATAAAAGTAGATTTCGTTCTTTGGAGTCCTGCACCCATTTTGTTGATTGCATTAGGTTTAAGGTTTTGGGGTCGATGTCGTTATTTTCTATAAAGCGCACAAGACAGTGCGGTGTATCGGTGCGGCTGTATTTTACGCCGTATTCCGACTCCATTCTGAATTGCAGAACGTCAAACTGCAGCATGCCGACAACGCCGACGTAAACTCTTTCCAAACCGGTGCCGGGGACAAAGAACATCTGAATAGCACCTTCCTGTGCTATCTGTGTAATGCCTTTGGCAAACTGCTTACGCTTAAGCGAGTCTACCTGTTCGACAATAGCAAAATGCTCGGGCGCAAAGGTGGGGATGCCTGCGTATTGCACTTTCATGCCTTTTTGGCAGATGGTGTCGCCAATTGAGAAAATACCGGGGTCAAAAACACCGATTATATCACCTGCGTAGGCTTCGTCAATAACCTCACGCTCTTCAGCCATCATTTGTTGTGGACGAGAAAGCTTGATTGCCTTATTTTGCTGCACGTGAAAATATTCATTGGCGCGTTCGAATTTACCCGAACAAATTCTCATAAAAGCAATTCTGTCACGGTGAGCTTTGTTCATATTGGCCTGAATTTTGAATACAAAGGCCGAAAAGCGCTCATCGGTAGGGTCAATATAGTCCTCACCCGAACGATGAGAAAGGGGAGAGGTTGTCATTTTAAGGAAGTTTTCTAAAAACGGCTCAATACCAAAATTGTTAAGTGCAGAGCCAAAGAAAACGGGGGTTAATTTTCCGCAACGCACTGCTTCGAGGTCAAAATCAAAACTTGCGCCGTCTAATAATTCAATTTGGTCGACAAGGTCGGCTCTTGAATATTGTCCAATAAGCTCGTCAAGTTTTTCGGTATCGGTTATATCGCACTTGATGGCTTCAAGTCGATTGCTACCACCGTGAAATTCCGAAAAGGTCAATATTTTGTGTTCGGCGCGGTCATACACGCCCTTAAAATCTTGACCACAACCGATTGGCCAGTTCATAGGATAAGTGCCTATGCCAAATTCTTTTTCCAATTCGTCAAGTAATTCGAACGGATCACGCGCTTCACGGTCAAGCTTATTAATAAAAGTAAATATTGGGATGTGGCGCATAGCACAGACCTTGAAAAGCTTTCTTGTCTGAGGCTCAATACCCTTTGCGGCATCTATAACCATAACAACACTGTCGGCTGCCGTTAATGTACGATAGGTATCCTCCGAGAAGTCTTGGTGTCCGGGGGTGTCGAGAATATTAATGCAATAACCGTCGTATTCAAACTGCAATACGGACGAGGTTATAGAGATACCACGCTTTTTTTCAATCTCCATCCAGTCCGAAACGGCGTGCTTATCGTTTTGTTTGCCTTTAACCGAGCCTGCCGATTGAATTGCTCTTCCGTAAAGCAATAGCTTTTCGGTTAAGGTGGTTTTACCTGCGTCAGGGTGAGAAATTATAGCAAAAGTACGTCTTCTTACAATTTCTTCTTTAATGTTTGCCATAGTTTACCTCGCAACTTTGAGTTTTAAACGGATATATGTTATCACAAATCTTGTTATTTGGCAAGTGCAATATAAATTTACTTGAACTTGCGAATTAAATATTGTAGAATTCAATAAGATTACTGTATAAAGGAGTGGTAGAATGCAGTTTGTTGAAACAAAGCAACATAATATGCTTTATGATTTTTATTTTAAAAACGGACTTGAGGTTTCAAAAAATATTGAGGTTGACGACGGCTCCGTATACAGCATAGTTGCACAAGCACACGGTAAGCTTGCTGCCGCGGCTACTCTTTCTTTCAGAAAAAACATTTTTATACTTGATTATATTGCGGTTGACAGTGTTTACAGAAAAAGCGGTTTGGGTAAAAAAGCGTTAGATATTATTACAAAGAAGGCAAAAGGGCTTGGTGCCGACGCTATTTATATAACGGCAAGGGTGCCCGACTTTTTTAAAAAGATGGGGTTTAAATTAGGCTCACCCGAAGGCGTTGACATGAACGAGGATTGCATTGGTTGTGAAAAGTACGGTACAGAGTGCGTTTCGATGCCGATGAGGCTTACATTAATATAATTGTGGTGATTTTATGACAAGAGATGCATTTTTAAAACTTAAAGCAGGGCTTTTATGTCACGGCGCGGCAATATCGCAAGCCACACGTGCTGTTTTGGAGCAGGAGCACCCTCATTTTTTCGAAAAAGGCTTTATAGATGCCGTTAATATGAATATAGGTGGCTCTAATATATGTGTTAGTATTGCCGAAAATTTTTCAGAAGAATCGGAGTTTATATTAGAGCACGATGATGGCGGCTATTATATAATGTATACGGGCGAGAGACAGGACATAAGGTTTTTTGAGGCGTTACCTAAAACCGATACGATAGTAGACGACCTTGCAAGGCTTCATGCCGACGGATGTATCAA
>JAZRNK010000006.1:0-13209 GCA_045648145.1 Acutalibacteraceae bacterium
GGAATGTCCTCATAAGACTCAAAGTATTTAAAAGCCCATTTGCCGCCGGATAAAAGCTTGAAACGGCTGCTTTCTTCACGAATGTTGTCTTTTGCCTCTTCGGGTGTGGCATAGGGAATATAATATGCCCTTGCTGGCTCGACGTTAAGTCGTGATACATTAACATTACTGTGATAGCGTTCGGTTATCATATTTCTCCTCCTAAATAAACTACCTCGGTTATTTTGTTATTTTTAATATATACTCTCGGAACACGTGCCGAAATATTACACACTATTTCATAAGAAATGGTGTTGCATACATTTGCAATATCATCGGCAGTGATGGAAAGACCACCGTCTTGTCCTATTACTGTTACAACAGAGCCGATGTCAACACCGTCAATACCCGTAACATCAACAACTATCTGATCCATACAAACTCGTCCGACAACGGAAGCGAATTTGCCGTTGATAATTACCTTGCCAATATTGGATAATTTTCTTGGATAACCGTCACCGTAGCCAATCGGTATTGTTGCCACGGTAATAGGTTTGTCGGTGACGTAGGTTCTTCCGTAGCTTATTGCCTCGTCTTTGTTCAAGGTTTTAATCATAGCAACGGTCGATTTTATTGAAAGTGCAGGTGACAGCTTGTAGCCAACATCAAAATTATAAGCAGGTGATAGACCGTAAAGGATAATACCTGGACGGACCAAATTGCCTTCGCTTTCATCTCTTGTAGCCGTTGCGGCAGAGTTGCAACAGTGAACGTATTTGAAATCAAAACCTCTATCGCGAAGCAAAGAAATGGTTTTATTAAACATTTCATACTGTTTATCTGAAAACGCAACATCCTCGTCACAAAAACTGTCGGCAGAGGAATAATGGGTGAAGATACCTTCAAAATCAAGATTTTTCAAAGATAGACATTCAATAATTTCATCGAGCGAGTTTAAAATGTCGTTATTATTTCGGCAGTTGTAACCGATACGACACATACCCGTATCAATTTTCAAATGTGTCTTGATAATAAGGCCGTTTTCCTCAGCTTTAGCTGATAAACTTTTAGCGTAATCTAAACAAAATACGGCTTGTGTTATGTTATAGTCGTGTAATTGCTTAACACAGTCGGTGGGCGTAAAGCCTAAAATAAGTAAATCCTTTTTTATGCCGTGTTTACGTAGCTTAATGGCTTCCTGTAGGTTAGAAACAGCAAACATTTTAGCGCCGTTTTCTTCATATAAAGAAGCAAGAGTGTTAGCGCCGTGACCGTATGCATCACATTTAATTATCGGCATAACGTATCTCTCGTTTGCCATTTGTTTAATTTTTTCAAAGTTTTCTGTGACTTTATCAAGGTCAATTAAAGCCCAGGTTCTCTTTAAAAAATCCATATTATAACTCCCGAATTATAATAAAAATCAAGCATTTAAAATTGATGTGGTATGTCACCTTAAAATCGACATAATATTACGGAGTAATTATAATATAATATTTATACAAATGCAACAAAATAACGCAAATTTAACAAAAAAATAGTCGGTCTTTCGACCGACTATTTAAAAGGGGAGGGAATTAGCAACCGCAGCCGCAGCCACAGTTATCGTTGTTACCGCAACCGTTGTTACCACAGCAGCAGAAAACGATGATAAGAAGAATTATAATCCAGCAGCAGTTGCCGCCACCAAAGCCGTTACACATGTGTTTTTCCTCCTTTCGTTCCTTCTATGACATTCTATGATATTTTTAAAAATGTGTGATTAAATATCATTTTTGAGAAAACGAAAGAAAATTAAAGATATTTCGAGATTTTAAAAGAAAACAAGTGGTATTTTTAAATTTTGACGCACAATGATTTCATCTGACCATAATTTGACTTTGACTATCTTTGACCAAAGTGCTATAATACACTCAAAGGATAGTTTGTTGGAGGGAATTTTATGCGTTTAAGTGATTTAATAGCTGAAGAAATTAATAATTTGCTTGATGCTTCAAGTGATAATACTGCCGAAATACAGAGAAACGAATTTGCTATGCGAATTGGTTGTGTTCCAAGTCAGATTAATTACGTTTTAGCATCTCGTTTTATACCCGAGCAGGGATATATTGTTGAAAGTCGCAGAGGCGGTGGCGGATATATAAGAATTACCCGCGTAAAGCTTGATAAATCGGCCGCTATTATGCATATCGTTAATACAATAGGTGATGAAATCGATGACGGACTTGCACGTGTTATTCTCGATAACTGTTGCCGCAACGGTTTATTGGAAACACAAACAGTAAAACTTATGTATTCGGCTATGTCTTCGTCGGTAATGCGACATGTGCCAGTTATGTTCAGAGATGGCATTAGAGCGGCTATTTTAAAGCAGATGCTATTGTCTATAATTTGATTTTTTGCTTCACGAAAGGGTGAATTTTATGATCTGTCAGAATTGTGGTTTAAATAATGCAACTTCTCATTTTCATTCGGTAATAAACGGTGTTGTAACCGATAAATATTTATGTTCAAAATGCGCTGCAGCATTAAAAACGCCAAGCTTTGCAGATGACGGTATTTTTGATATGCTGACTTCATTTTTAAGCGATACAGCTACCGTTAAAACCGATGCTAAAAAATGTGAGTGTTGCGGTGTTACCTATGACGTAATAGCAAAAACCGGTAAGGTTGGGTGCAGTCGTTGCTATGAAACCTTTAAAGAAGAGCTTTCGTCTACTCTTGTCCGTTTGCACGGCAGGACTAACCATATTGGCAAGAGGTTAAATCGTGATGTTGTTCAGGAAAACAAGTCTGTTACTATTCAAGAAAAAATAGATAATTTAAGAAAAGAATTAGCACAGGCAATTAAAGATGAACAATACGAAAAAGCCGCTGTTTTAAGGGATGAAATAAAGGGATTGGAGGAACAAAAATAATGCTTTGGTATGAAAAAAATAATACTTCTGCCTGTATTAGCACAAGAGTGCGTTTTGCGAGAAATCTTGCCGATGTTCCTTTCCCTGCAAGACTTGATAAAGAAAATTTGAAAGCAGTAAACCAACAGATTTGCGACGCTATTTTATCGTGTGGTTATAAACAGGCACAATTCAGGGTTATTAATATGGATTCGTTAGGTGAAATTGAAGCCTATGCGATGGTTGAAAGGCATATTATTAGTCCACAATTTGCCAAACAACGTGAAGGCAGAATTCTGTTGCTCTCGGATGATGAAAAAATTAGCATAATGATAGGTGAAGAAGACCATTTGCGAATTCAAGTTATCGGCAGTGGCGAATGTCTTGACGAGGTTTTCTCAATATGTGACGAATTGGACACCTTGATAGGTCAAAAGCTTAAATTTGCGTTTGATGAAAAATTAGGTTTTTTAACCGAGTGTCCTACAAATTTGGGCACCGGTATGAGAGCATCGGTAATGCTTCATTTGCCTGTGCTTGAAAGCAATGGTGAGCTTAAAGCTATCGCTGATGCGGTGAATAAAATCGGCCTTACGTTTCGCGGCTTTTACGGTGAAGGAAGTAATGCCAAAGCATCAATATACCAGCTTTCTAACCAGATAACCTTAGGCGTGTCCGAGCAATCGGCAATAGATAATCTTAAAAATATTACAAATCAGATAATCACAAAGGAAAACGAGGCTTTAAAGCTTATCGATAATGCTGCGCTTGAGGATAACGTATATCGTTCGTTCGGTATTCTAAAATATGCCAAAAAAATGACGGCAGAAGAGATGATGAAGCACATTTCACTTATAATGCTTGGTCAGCGAAAGGGTGTTATAGTATTGCCCGAAGAACTTGTTCCCATAAAGATATTTATAACCTTACAGCCTGCTATGATAAAACGTGTTCACGGTGACGTCACGCCGAATGAAAGAGATGTTTTGAGGGCAGAATCTTTAAGAAATTCTTTAAAGGGCGCAGAACTTGATATTTAAATTGAAGGTGAAGCTTTATGAAATATAATTTTGGTGGTTTTACAGGTAAAGCCAATGCGGCACTTAACAGTGCTATAAGTAGTGCTGAACTACTGGGACATACCTATGTCGGCAGTGAGCATCTGCTTTTAGGTTTATTGTCGGTTGATGACTGCGTTGCATCACAGCTTTTGCAGGAATGCTCGGTTACCAAGGAAAAGATAACAGAGCTTATTAAAAGTCAAATCGGTGTCGGGGCGCCAACTAATCTTACGCCCGACCAATTAACTCCGCGCGCTAAGCGTGTAATCGAGGTTGCGGTCAACGGTACACGTGAGATTGGCAACTCTTTTGTCGGTACAGAGCATATTCTTATCGGTATTTTAAGCGAGGGCGATAACTATGCTATTCGCTTTTTAAAGGAGCTTTCGGTTGACGTTGCTCTGCTTACCGAAAAAGCTCTTGAATGTGCAGGTGTCGACGTTGATAACGACATAGAAGATAAACCTAAAAACGTGTATAAGGGTAAAAAAGAGAAAAGTAATAAAAAGACACCCACCGTCGATAAATTCGGTCGAGATTTAACACAACTTGCCAAAAAGGGTAAAATAGACCCCGTAATCGGCAGGGAAAAGGAAATTGAAAGGGTTATTCAGATTTTGTGCCGAAGAACTAAAAACAACCCCTGTCTTATTGGTGAACCCGGCGTGGGTAAAACCGCTATTGCAGAGGGACTGGCACTTAAAATTTCTGAAGGTAATGCACCTGAAATTTTGAAAAACAAGCGTGTTATAGCGCTTGATTTAACGGGCATGGTTGCCGGAACAAAATATCGCGGTGATTTTGAAGAGCGCATTAAAAGTGTCATTGATGAGGTAACCTCGTCGGATGACGTGATACTTTTTATTGATGAAATACACACAATCGTCGGCGCAGGCGCATCGGCCGATGGCTCTATTGATGCTGCAAATATTTTAAAGCCCTCTCTTGCCAGAGGTGAGCTGCAGGTTGTCGGTGCGACCACGTTGGACGAATACAGAAAAAATATTGAAAAGGATTCAGCTTTGGAACGTCGTTTTCAACCTGTGATTGTCGGTGAGCCGAACGAAGATGATGCAATATTAATTTTAAAGGGATTGCGTGACAAATACGAGGCGCATCATAAGGTTAAAATTACCGACGAAGCGATAGAAGCCGCCGTAAAACTTTCATCACGCTATATTTCAGATAGGTTTTTGCCCGATAAAGCTATTGACTTGATAGACGAGGCAGCTTCAAGGGTAAGGCTTAGTAATTCTACCACTCCCGACGATGTTAAAGAGCTTGAAAACAAACTAAAAGTAACGGTTGAAGAGAAGAATGCTGCAATTTCTGCGCAGGATTTTGAAAAAGCTGCTAAACTGCGTGACCTTGAAAAAGAAACGGCAAATAAGCTTCAGGAATCAAAATCCGAATGGTCAAAGCATAACGAAAGCTTTAGTGGCGAGGTTTCGGCAGAAAATATTGCCGAGCTTATCTGTGCATCAACAGGTATTCCCGTAAGTCAGCTTACCGAGCAGGAAAGTGAAAGGTTACTCAAGTTAGAGGATGTTTTGCACGAAAGACTTGTAGGGCAGTCGGAGGCTGTAACTGCGGTGGCTAAAGCAATTCGCAGAGGTCGGGTAGGGCTTAAAGACCCTAAAAGACCTATCGGTTCGTTTATATTTTTAGGACCTACAGGTGTTGGTAAAACCGAGCTTTGTAAGGCTTTGGCAGAGGCTATGTTCGGTAGCGAAAACGCCATGATAAGACTTGATATGTCTGAGTATATGGAGAAGCACACAGTTTCAAGACTTGTCGGTTCTCCTCCGGGATACGTAGGTTTTGAAGAGGGTGGACAGCTAACCGAAAAAATCCGTCGTGCGCCGTATTCTGTGGTTTTGTTTGATGAAATCGAGAAGGCGCATCCTGATGTTTTTAATATTCTTTTGCAGATTTTGGATGATGGTCGTTTAACCGACTCGCAAGGAAGAACGGTTGATTTTAAAAATACCGTTGTAATTATGACCTCCAATATCGGCGCTCGTCATTTAACCGAGAAAAAGCAGTCATTAGGCTTTGCCGAGACCGACGAAAGCGGCGACGAACAAAAGGTTAAGGATATAATTTTAAATGAGTTGAAATCTGCCTTTAAGCCTGAATTTTTAAACCGTGTTGACGATATAATCGTCTTCAAAAAGCTTAATAAGCAAGAAATCGGTCAGATAGCCGAAAAGATGTTGAAAACCCTCAGTGACCGTCTTAAAGACCTTGAAATTATGATAGAATTTGATAAATCGGCAGTTGATGAGGTTGCAGAGTCGGGCTTTGACGCAGTTTATGGCGCCCGTCCGTTAAGACGAGCCATTCAAAATCGAATTGAGGACGTTTTAAGCGAGAAAATTCTTGACGGCAGTATATTAAAAAACACTAAAGTGAAATGTTTGTTTGAGAATAATGAATTTATTTTCAAAACGGAAGAATAGCTTTAGGACAAACAATGAGCCACCTTCATACAATGTATGGAGGTGGTTTTATGATTTCTGTTTTAATAATTACCGACTGTTCCGACGATGCTTGCTACATTAACGGAATGTCATTAAAAGACATAGAGGACGTTTATGTTCCTTTTTTGTTGGGAATGTTAAGATATAATGGGATTTCGTGTCAGGATTTAAAGCTTAACGGCTTTGAGCACGAGTATACTATTAAAGGAAAAAACAATGATAATCTGATTTACGTACCGCGTTTTATAGCTCCGCAGGGTGCGACAAATGAAATAGACTTTTTGTATACCGATTCTACAGCGCCGGAAAGTATATCTTTCCGTATTGCATCAAGGATAAGAAAGGAAAGGGAAAAGCGGTCACAGTCACAGGTGGTTTTTGTAAACTCCTTGCATGAAAACGATAGCTTTAAGCGTTTTTCACCTATAATCGTAGATAACATAAAGTATAACAAAAACGATGAGGGAAATATGTCTTATAGCGCGTATTCAGATGCAATTTTAGCGGCAAAATGTATTTGTGAATACTATATCGGTGTCTTTTATAATCCTACATCAATTTTAAACTGATTTTGTTGCCGAAAATTGTATATTTATCTTGAATTATTATTAGATTAATGGTATTATATATCTGTATTATTATGCGCATTTGAGGAAAACTATCAGCAGTATTTATGAAAGGATTTTGCTGATGTTTTCTAATAACAGTTTTACTAATAATTCAGACTCTCAAAATGACCAAAATAATAATGCTTCAGAAGTTACCGAGGAGATAAAACAAACCGGCTCGGTAACCCCAAACGGTAAACATATCATTCATTGTCTTACGATAATCGGTCAGATAGAAGGGCACGGTGTTCTGCCGTCGGATACTAAAACCACCAAGTATGAGCACGTTATTCCTCAGCTTGTTGCCGTCGAGGAAGACCCGAAAATTGAGGGTATGATGATAGTGCTTAATACCGTTGGCGGTGATGTTGAGGCAGGTCTTGCCTTGGCAGAGCTTATTTCGGGCATGAAAAAGCCAACTGTATCGCTCGTTTTAGGTGGTGGACATTCTATCGGTGTGCCGTTGGCGGTTTCGGCCAAGTGTTCTTTTATTGTTCCGTCGGCTACTATGACAGTTCATCCCGTAAGAACAAGCGGCCTTGTTTTAGGTGTTCCGCAAACGCTTAATTATTTTGAGCGTATCCAAAAGCGTATTACCGATTTTGTTGTGAAAAACTCAAATATATCGCCGCAACAGTTTTCTGAATTGATGATGAATACCGACGAGCTTACTACCGATATGGGCTCGGTGCTTGATGGTAATATGGCGGTGGATGTCGGTCTTATTGATAAAATCGGCAGTCTGTCCGATGCTATCGGTGAATTGTATAATATGATTGAAAGGGCGTAAATCGCCCATACATAAAATTTGCAAAAATATAGGAGAAGTGTAAAATGCCAAAGAAAAAGGTTAAAAATTCCGCAAAGAAAGGTAAGCAGGAGACAAATGCAGTAGAAAAGTCGGCAGCCAAACGTCACATTGTGTCGGTTTTAATGTTTACTGTATCTGTTCTGTTTTTTCTGGCGGCAATAATAGTCGGCAAGGGTGGATTTCTCGCGATACATAATTTCGTTTTAGGCTTGTTTGGCTTTTTCGGTTATATTGTGCCGATTTTATTCATTGCCATTTCGATTGGTATCGCTTTAGATCGTCTGAAAGGAAAATTCTTGAAGGTAGTTATTGAACTTTCGGTTTTAATTACTCTTGTTTCCTGCTTTGTACATATCGTTTTCGTTGCACCTGACGTTGAAACATACGGCAAAGCCTTTGCAACGGCTTGGAGTCTTGGTAATAAATCAACCGGTATTTTAGGCGTGTTGCTTGGCTTCCCGATGTATGCTTTGTTTAAAGAGCCGGGTGCTTGGATAGTTTGTGTTCTTTTGATTTTTGCTACCGTTATGATTATGACGGGTACTACCTTAATTGCTCTTTTCAAAGCTTTAAGCAAGCCCGTTAAAAAGATTGAAGAGGTTGCGGAGCAGGCTTATGAGCATAGAGGCTTTGGCCGCAGAAAAAGTGATGTTGATATTCCTCTCGATGGGGACGAGCCTGAAATAGTAGAAAAGGCCTCTATTGAGGAGCAACAGCAGTCGGTAGTTACGAAATACCGTGACCTTGATAGTGATGAATTGGTTGATATAAGCTCCGATTCTAAAAACACTAAACCCAAATATGCAGGTCAGGCAAAAAGTGATGCAGTGGCTAAAACTGCCGCCGCTATTGCTGCTAAAGCCGATACTGAAGATGAAGAAGAAGTCAGTGATATAATTAATAAGGTCAACTCTGCAGCCGATAATAAAAGCGGCAAAATCGAGTTTGAGGTTCCTGAGGGCAGTACTATTTCGGTTGAATCTATGCAGAATGAGTATAAATATCCGCCGGTGTCCTTACTGTCAGAGCCGGTTGTTGAAAATGCTAAAAATATCACTGCCGAGCTTGAGTCAACTGCAACCTTGCTTGTCGATACTTTACGTAGCTTCGGCGTTGAGTCGCGTATTATCAATATCAGTCGCGGTCCCTCCGTAACAAGATACGAGTTACAGCCTGCCGCAGGTGTTAAAATCAGTAAGATTACCAACCTTGCGGATGATATTGCACTTAATCTTGCAACGGCAGGTGTACGTATAGAAGCACCTATTCCCAATAAGCCTGCCGTTGGTATTGAGGTGCCTAATAAGAATAACAGTATTGTAAAAATTCGTGAAATCATTGATTCTCAAGCCTTTTCTTCCGCCAAGAGTAAGTTGGCGGTTGCTATGGGTAAGGATATTTCGGGTGAACAGCGTGTTGCTGATATTGCCAAAATGCCGCACGGACTTATCGCAGGTGCTACCGGCTCAGGTAAATCGGTATGTATTAACTCAATTATTATGAGTATTTTGTTCAAGGCTTCTCCCGACGAGGTTAAGCTTTTGCTTATTGACCCTAAGGTTGTTGAATTAGGTGTATATAACGGCATTCCGCACTTGATTGTTCCCGTCGTTACCGATCCGAGAAAAGCCGCCGGTGCTTTAGGCTGGGCGGTCATGGAAATGGAAAAGAGATATAAGCTGTTTGCAGAAAACGACGTCCGTAATCTTAACGGCTATAATGAGCTTGCCGAAAAGCGTGACGACCTTATGAAAATGCCGCAAATCGTCATCATTATTGACGAGCTTGCAGATTTGATGATGACTTCACCGGGCGAGGTAGAAGATTCTATTTGTCGTATTGCTCAAAAAGCACGTGCGGCAGGTATGCACTTGATTGTTGCTACTCAGCGTCCGTCGGTTGACGTTGTTACAGGTCTTATCAAAGCAAATATTCCCACCCGTATTGCCTTTGCAGTATCGTCTATGGTCGATAGCCGTACTATTATTGATATCGGCGGCGCAGAAAAGCTTATGGGTAAGGGAGATATGCTTTTCTTCCCGACAGGCGCTATAAAACCCGAGCGTATTCAGGGCTGTTTTGTAAGTGATGCAGAAGTTGAAAAGGTTGTGGCTTTCTTGAAGAGCGACCATAAAAATGAGTACGACGAAGATGTTATAAACGAAATTGAGCGTCAGGCGGCAAAGGAAAAAGCATCAAAAAGCGGTCTGCCTGAGGATGCTATTGAGGACGACGGTGACCCGATGCTTAATGACGCTATCGAGTGTGTTGTCGATGCAGGACAGGCTTCCACGTCACTTTTGCAGCGCCGTTTAAGGCTTGGCTATGCAAGAGCTGCAAGAATTATTGACCAGATGGAAGAACGAGGTATTATTGGACCCTACGAGGGTGCAAAACCGCGTCAGGTGCTTATAACTAAAGAGCAGTTGTTAGAAATGAGGGCAGGCAGTTCGGATGGCCAGTAACGGTTTTTTACCTATCACTAAATCAGATATGCTATCTCGTGGTTGGAACGAGGTGGATTTTGTCATAGTTACGGGTGACGCTTATGTCGACCATCCGTCGTTTGGCACTGCCATTATTTCAAGAGTGCTTGAAAGCGAGGGCTTTCGGGTTGGCATAATTGCTCAACCTGATGTATCTGATGAAAACAGTGTGTGCGTATTTGGTAGACCTAAATATGCATTTATGATAAATTCGGGCAATATTGACTCTATGGTTGCACACTATACTGCCGCTAAAAGACTTCGCAGTGAGGATATGTATTCTCCCGGTGGAGTGGCAGGTAAGCGTCCCGATCGAGCAGTTAACGTTTATTGCCAAATGGTCAGAAATATTTACGGAGATATTCCGATTGTAATCGGCGGAGTTGAAGCATCACTTCGCCGTTTTGCTCATTATGACTATTGGGACGATACCGTTTTACCGTCTATACTTGTAAGCTCAACTGCCGATTTGTTGAGCTTTGGTATGGGTGAATTACAGACAAAGGAAATTGCTAACCGATTAAGAAACGGTGAGGCCATTAAAGACCTTACAGATATTGACGGTACTGCCTTTGTTGCCGATAATGTCTTTGGTATAAATGCCGTTTCAGTGCCTTCTTTTGAAGAGGTGTGTGAGTCTAAAAGGCAGTATGCCATTGCTTGTAGAGTAGAGTATGACGAGCAGGATTTTGTGCGCGGTAAAAGGATAGTCCAAAAGCACGGAAGCTGTTACGTTGTGCAGAATAAACCTATGCGTCAGCTTACAACCGAGGAGTTGGATAAGGTTTATGCTCTACCATACGAGAGATATTATCACCCCGTATATGAAAAAATGGGTGGCATACCTGCAATAAAAGAGGTTGAATTTTCCGTAACTCACAACAGAGGATGCTTTGGCGCTTGTAATTTCTGCTCTATTGCTTATCACCAAGGCCGACAGATTGCAGTCAGAAGCCATAATTCTGTACTAAAAGAGGTTGAACTGCTAACCAAAAGCCCTCATTTTAAGGGATATATTCACGACGTTGGCGGACCCACCGCTAATTTCCGCAGTGTTTCGTGTCAAAAGCAGCTTGAAAGCGGTCTTTGTAAGGGCAAAAAGTGTTTAGCGCCCAATGTATGTAAAAACATTGAGGTTGACCATACCGATTATCTCGAGCTATTACGAAAAATTAGAGCCGTAAAGGGCGTTAAAAAGGTTTTTATCCGCTCGGGTATACGTTTTGATTATCTCCTGCAGGACCCGTCAGACGACTTTTTTAAAGAGCTTGTTGAGCATCACGTCAGCGGTCAATTAAAGGTTGCACCTGAGCATTGCTCTGACTTTGTGCTTGATAAGATGGGTAAACCGCATATTGAGGTTTATAAAAGGTTTGTCAATAAGTTTTATAAGCTGACCAAACAGATAGGTAAGGAACAGTATTTGGTGCCTTATCTTATGTCAAGCCATCCCGGTTGCCGTTTGACCGATGCTATTGATTTGGCATTATTTTTAAAGCAAAACAAAATGCGTCCAGAACAGGTACAGGACTTTTATCCAACGCCCGGTACCATTTCGACCTGTATGTATTATACCGAATTGGACCCGTATACTTTAGAACGTGTTTTTGTTCCTAAAACCCCGTCTCAGAAGGCAGAACAAAGAGCACTTTTGCAGTATTTCAAACCGCAAAATCGTCAAATTGTTTTAAAGGCCTTAAGGGATGCAGGCAGGACCGAGCTTATCGGTAACGGTCCTGATTGCCTTATAAACGGTAATATTAGTGAAAAATTCTCAAAAAACGACAATTTTTCGAAAAAAGGAAGCAAAAAAACATTGCAAAAGCGAGCCTTTAAAGCTAAGGGAAGATGGGACGGCAAAAAATAAGAGCAGACAGCTTTAAAGCTTTATCTGCTCTTATGTGATGGCGCTACACGTTATTTTACTATAAAAATGTTTTTTACTGTGCGCCTTTTGCCATAGGCATATCGGTATCGCCTGCTTCGGTGTCACGAAACAGAAGCGAAATACACCAGATTCCTGCCAATGCTATAACTGTATAGATAATACGGCTTATAATAGCGTCAGAGCCACCGAAAAGCCAAGCAACAATGTCGAATCTGAACAAACCGACGCTGCCCCAGTTAAGCGTTCCGACTATGGCGAGAATAAGACAGATTTTATCAAGCATTTTATCAACTCCTTTACATTTCTATTTTTATCTGTTTATTTCTATTTATTCAAAGGGATGTGTATCTTTATGAAGAAAAATGATATTGTAAAATTAACCATAATTGACACAACCCTTGAAGGTAGTGGAGTCGGCAAGGTTGATGGATTAACTGTATTTGTAAAAGCTGCCGTTAAAGGTGATGTTTTAGAGGCTCATGTTTTAAAGGTTAATAAAAATTGCGCATTTGCAAAAATTCACAAAATTTTAGAGCCGTCTCACGCAAGAATAGAAGACGATTGTTCTGTGTACCCTAAATGCGGAGGATGTGTTTTCAGACATATTGATTATAAAGCAGAGCTTGAAATTAAAGAAAATTGTGTAAAAAATAATTTAAAAAGAATTGGCAACTGTGAGCCGATATTTGAAGAAATCACAGCTTTAGAAAGCTTTGGCTACCGCAACAAATGTCAGTATCCCGTGTCGCTGATAAATGGGGAAGTGTCCATCGGTTTTTACTCAAACCACAGTCACAGAGTGGTTAATTGCGATGGCTGTAGTTTACAGCAATCTGAATTTACAAAGGCAGTTAAAATTTTAAAAGAATATATAAAGACTTTTGACGTTTCGGTTTATGATAGCGAAACGGGTAAAGGCCTTATAAGACATCTGTATTTACGTAAGGCGGTAAATACGGGTGAATTGCTTGTTTGTTTGGTTATTAACGGCAAGAA
>JAZRNK010000007.1:0-7868 GCA_045648145.1 Acutalibacteraceae bacterium
GGGCATGACTCATTCGGCTGCTATGGCTGCTGAAATTCTCCCTGGTAAGACTCTTTTAGAGGCTCTTAATACCGACCTTGTTTGTGACGCTATTAATACTGCTATGCGTGAGCTTTTCCTCCAGATCGTTTACGGTCGTTCTCAGTCTGCATTCTCCGAGGGCGGTCTCGTTATCGGAGCAGGTATGGAAGACCTTGGTAAGGGCGAGCGTTCAATGGTTGGTACTATGTACGGTACTAAGGCAAAGGGCGTAAGATACCTCGAAATGACCGAGGGCTACTGCACCAGAATGGCTCTTGACGAGAACGACGAAGTTATCGGTTACGAATTCGTATCTCTCGGCAAAATGACCGACTTCATCAAAAAGGGTATGGAGCCTAACGAGGCTTACGAGAAGTCTAAAGGTACTTATGGCAGATTCCAGGAAGCTGTTAAGTACATAGACCCGAGAAAAGAATAATAAGGAGGATGACGCAAATGGCAAAGTTTGAAGGTTATGAGAGACGCGAGGCCAAAATCCTTGCCGCTCTTAAAGAGTACGGAATTTCCTCCATTGATGAGTGTAAGGAAATCTGTGATGCAAAGGGTATCGACCCTTACAAGATTGTTGAAGAAACTCAGCCTATCGCATTTGAAAATGCAAAATGGGCTTACACCGTAGGTTGCGCTATCGCTATTAAGAAGGGCTGTACAAAGGCAGCTGATGCTGCTGCCGCAATCGGTATCGGTCTTCAGGCATTCTGTATTCCCGGCTCTGTTGCCGAAAACCGTAAGGTTGGTCTTGGTCACGGTAATTTGGGCAAAATGCTTCTTTCAGAAGAAACCGAGTGCTTCTGCTTCCTCGCAGGTCATGAGTCTTTTGCTGCTGCAGAGGGCGCAATTAAAATCGCTCTTAACGCTAACAAGGTAAGAAACAAGCCGCTTAGAGTTATTCTTAATGGACTTGGTAAGGATGCAGCATTTATCATTTCAAGAATTAACGGCTTTACTTATGTTGAGACCGAGTTCGATCCGTATACCGAAGAGGTTAAGGTTATCAGCGAGAAGGCATTCTCAAAGGGTCCCAGAGCAGACGTTAAGTGCTACGGTTCTGACAACGTTCCCGAGGGTGTTGCAATTATGCAGCTTGAGAAGGTTGGCGTTTCCATTACCGGTAACTCAACTAACCCCACTCGCTTCCAGCATCCTGTTGCAGGTACCTATAAGAAGTGGTGTAACGAGAATGGTGTTAACTACTTCTCGGTTGCTTCAGGTGGCGGTACAGGTAGAACTTTGCATCCCGATAATATGGCTGCAGGTCCTGCTTCTTACGGTATGACCGATACAATGGGCCGTATGCATGGCGACGCTCAGTTTGCTGGTTCGTCTTCAGTTCCTGCCCATGTTGAGATGATGGGCTTGATCGGCGCCGGCAATAATCCGATGGTTGGTATGACTGTTGCTTGTGCAGTTGCTATTGAAGAAGCAAATAAGTAATTGAACAAATAAAAACGTCTCGAAAATTTTTTCGAGACGTTTTTTATTATTAATAGACTATTTGTAGGGTGCTGGGTTATTTGTTAAACCGAGTATATAGTCGGTTGAGGTGTTATAGAACTTGGCAAGGGCAACAACAAAGCGGGTGGGTATCTCACGTTTGCCGGTCTCATAATTACTGTATACTCGTTGGTCAATATTAAGAAACGAAGCAACTTGTTTTTGAACTAAATCTTTATCTTCTCGCAAATCTTTTAATCTTGGATAATACATTGCACATCACCTAAATTAAGTATAGTTACTATCAATGAATAGTAATCAATTTACTATCACAAGATAGTAAAATTTACCGATATAAGTATGGTGATACATAATATAATAAGAAGTTATATTTGTATGTAATTTAAGAGGGTAGAAATATGTTTAATAAGGGTATAAAGATTTTATCAATATTAATTATATTATGTACGGTCTTTTCGGGCTGCTATGGCGAATACGTATTTTTTGATGAGGAAAATGTTAATGATACGTTCAACGTTAGTAGTAAGCTGTCGACTGATAGCAACGAGAACTCGTCGGGGAGCAACGTGACCAATAATACGACCGAAATAAATAGTACGGTTTCAGATGAGTCATCTGTTGACTCGGCGCCGAGCCAAAATTCAAGTGTTGATTTAATAAGTAGTGAGGTTTCTTCGGTTGTGAGCACACCGTCAAAGCCGGTCGTTTCATCATCACCTTCTGTTTCGGAAGTTGTGAGCAGTGAGCAAGAAAGAATAGAAATTAACAGTCCTGTTGAGCTGACGCCGCATATGCAAGAGGTATTGCATACTACGTTCTTACGGCTGCTGAACGAGGAAAGGAAAGAAAAAGGCTTGTTGCCGCTTACTATTGACGAAATCACTCAAACTACGGCGATTTTGAGGGTGCAAGAAACAACTATTCAATTTTCCCACACCCGTCCTAATGGTGAAGGCTTTTACACTGCCTTTCCAAAAGATTTTCATTATAGTTCCTGTGGTGAAAATATAACGCTGTCTACATACGGTATTAAAGCCTCGGATTTTGATTTGTCAGATAATGGACTTATAAAAATGGCAACAAAAGCATTTGCGAATTTTAAAAACAGTGCATCTCATTACGAAAATCTGCTTAAATCAGAATATAATTATACAGGAATAGGATTTTGCACAGGATATTACGTCACACAAGATAACATAAAGCTGGTTGCCGTGTTTTGCGCCAATATTTTTGTAAGTAAGTAAAAAAACGCCCAATTTTTACGAAAATTGGGCGTTTTTTATTCAAAATGAACGTCACAAGTTGCAGGATTATCGAGTAAATGACCGTTAGCGCTGAATCTTGAACCGTGACAAGGGCAATCCCAAGAGTGCTCGGCTTCGTTCCATTTTAATGCGCAACCTAAATGAGGACAACGTCTTTTTGAGAAGGTCACAAGATTTGAAATTGCCTCGGCAGCGTTGACGGCAAGCTGCGGAGTTAAAATGCTTCGTGACGGGTTAAAAAGCTGTTCGTAATCGTTTTTCTTGCCCGATATAATGTCAGTTAAAAGCTTGGCGGCCACCATTGACGACGTCATACCCCATTTGTTAAAGCCGGTGGCTACGTAAAAGTTGTGAGTGCTTTTAGAGTATCTACCAATATAGGGCACGCCGTCTAAGGTCATACAGTCCTGTGTAGCATAGCGATATTTTTCTTTTGATTTTGGGTAATATTGCTGTGAGAGCTGTTCAAGCAGGGTATAGCTGCCGCCTTGTTTTCCCGTTCTGTGTCCACCGCCACCGAAAAGCAAAAGGTCACCGTAGTTTCTGAACGATAAACCGTTGTCGGCCTCGTCGACGTACATTCCGTTGACGTTTTTGGCATTTTCGAGGGCTAGTACATACGACCTTGATTGATATATTTTTATAAAATAACTGCCGTGTTTGTTTATAAACGGAAAATGTGTCGCTGCAACAATATTTTCAGCAGTTATTTTGCCGCCGCTTGTGATGGCAATATTGTTTTGCAGTTCGTATACAGGTGTGCGTTCATATATATTAAGATTTTCTGAGAGCTTGGATACAAATTTTAAGGGATTAAACTGAGCTTGATTTTCAAATCCTATAGCGGTGCAGGTAAAGGGCAAGGGCGCTTTTTGCGTGAAAAGCGCATTATAACCTATTGTCTGCA
This sequence comes from Acutalibacteraceae bacterium, assembly GCA_045648145.1. Taxonomy (GTDB): domain Bacteria; phylum Bacillota; class Clostridia; order Oscillospirales; family Acutalibacteraceae; genus UMGS172. The sequence continues at coordinate 3,670 of JAZRNK010000007.1, forward strand.
AGGCTTTGGCCTCTTTTTCGATTTTGCGATGGTTATTTTTTGAATATACATAGGAGTTACGGGTTTCAAAATCGCAGTCCATATCTTTACATAGTCGGCAATAGGTTTCTAAAGCTTCAAGATTAGCTTGTAAATAGAGCTTTGCATTTTCAGCGCCGAATTTATTTAGTAGCTTGTTATATAAAAGACCGTGTTGTGCCGTGATTTTTGCAGTAGTGTAAGCGGTGGTTTTAGAGCATATACCCTCGGCTTCAACAAGGGTACAGTTAATGTTGTTTTTGGTTAAATAATAGCAGCACAGTACTCCTGCTAAACCTCCGCCAATGATGAGAACATCGGTCTTAATATCGGTTTTTAAAGGCTCAAAATGTGGCATTTTAGAATTTGCAGTCCAAACAGAAATCATAATATCACCAAAAATAGTATGTCCACAACTTGAGCAGTAATACAAAAAAACTACGGCTTATCTTTTGATAAACCGTAGTTTTTTGGTGGAGATGAGGAGGATCGAACTCCCGACCTTACGGATGCGAACCGTACGCTCTCCCAGCTGAGCTACACCCCCGAAATGTCCGTTATAGTGTACGGGCAAAAATTATTTTTTGTGGGTTGGTTTGGTGCGGAGTTTTGACCACAGTAAAATAATGGCTTGCGCAGGTATACCTATTGCAAAAACCAGCCACAGATTGAATCCGAAGGGCAACAACGTTAAATAAAAAGTGGCAAGAACTGACCACATTAAAAGCGAAATTATAAAGAAATTACGCCTTCTGTTAAACCAAATTGAATTAAATACAAGCCAAACAATAAACGATATGGGAACTGCGTATATAAAAGCTAACCAGTAAGGATGCTTGTCAGATACGATAATATCCATATTTACAAATGCAAAGGTTGCAATGAACCAAACAAGCAAAATGCTAATACCGGTTATGACCATACGATTGCGCTTCTTTCGCCGACTGATAAATTTAATTTCCTGTTGTTGTTTTGAATGGTCCTCGGTCAAAAGATAGTCAACCGTAACATCGAACATATCGGCGATTGATTTGAGCACCGATATATCGGGGACAGATTCTCCTCGTTCCCATTTGGAAATTGCTTTATCTGAATAATTAAGCTTTTCTGCAAATTCTGCCTGAGTAAGACTGTGTGATTTGCGTAATTCGGCAATATTTTGGGCAATAATCAGTTTAAGATTATCCAATACTTTTTCACCGCCTAAAGATATGTTGTTTATAAAGTATACCATATAATTTTGCCGATTTCAAGCCTTTTTATGAGGCAATCTACTGGTGGTAGAGAGGACAAAATTCGACTCTACCGGCATAAAAACAACGGTATAGTAATGAAAACTAATAGTTCAGTGACAAAAGTGAAAGTATAAGTTAAAATAAAAACAAATCTTAAACAGGAGTGACTACTTTGAGTAACTATACAATTTTTGCGGATTCAGCATGTGATTTGTCGGCAGATATTCTAAACAAATGGCAGGTTAAATATGCCTGTTTGACCTTTACCTTTGATGACGAGGGAAAGGAATATCTTAACGATGAAATGTCACCGTCGGACTTTTATGCTTCTATACGCAGCGGCAAAACAGCCAGAACGTCGGCAATAAATGTCGCTGCCTTTAAGGAATTGTTTTTAGATGACCTTAAGGACGGTAAGGATGTTTTGTATCTAGGCTTTTCGGGTGGACTCAGCACCACTTGTAACTCTGCCAGAATTGCCGCAGAGGAGTTGGCAGAGGAATTTGCTGACCGTAAGGTTATGGTGGTTGACACGCTTTCAGCATCGGCAGGCTTCGGCTTGCTTTTGTACCTTGCCGTATGCAAGAGAGATGAGGGTGCCTCGATAGAAGAGGTGGCAAGATTTGTTGAGGAAAAGCGTTTCAATCTTTGTCATTGGTTTACTGTTGACGATTTAAACCATCTCAAAAGAGGCGGAAGAATTAGCCCTACTGTTGCTTTCATCGGAACTGTTATGGGAATAAAGCCGGTGCTTCATATGGATGATGAAGGACATCTTATAAATATGTTTAAGGTGCGCGGCAGAAAGGCTGCCATAAAAGCACTTGCCGATAAGTTTGGTGAGTTGGCGGTTGACAATACGTCCGGTCCTGTATATATAAGCCATGGAGATTGTATTGATGATGCCAATGAACTTGCGCATATAATCGAAGAAGAATACAAGGTAAAAACCGATATTATTACCTATGTTGGCCCTGTTATTGGTGCACACTCAGGTCCCGGAACCTTGGCGTTGTTTTTTGTAGGTAAGGAAAGATAATTAATGGAACGAACTAAATTAAGAGACAGAGCTTTGCCTAATTACACGCACGGTGAGGAAGTATTTAATATGGTTACCCATATTGTGGGTGGCGGGTTTGGTGTTTTTGCGTTTGTTATCTGCGTTATTGTTTCCGCTATTCATAAAGATGCTTGGGCGGTTGTGGGCAGTTCCATTTACGGTGCTTCGATGATAATGCTTTACACAATGTCGAGTATTTATCATGGTCTTAAAAAGGGAACGGCCAAGAAGGTAATGCAGGTCTTGGACCACTGTACTATTTATTTTCTGATAGCAGGAACCTACACTCCGATTTTACTGTGTCCGATAAGAAGGTATGCGCCGGTAACGGCTTGGATACTTTTTGGTGTGGTTTGGGGCTGCGCGGCACTTGCAACTACACTGACAGCTATAGATTTGAAAAAGTATTCAAAATTTTCAATGGTATGCTATATAGGTATGGGCTGGTGCATTATCTATGCTTTCGATACAGCTGTTAAAGCAATATCGTTACAAGGTATGATGCTAATTCTCGCAGGGGGAATTTCTTACACTGTGGGAGCCATATTGTATGGCGTTGGCAGAAAAATGAAATATTTTCACTCTATATTTCATATTTTCGTCGTTTTGGGAAGTATGCTGCAGTTCGTGGCCATATTAATTTATGTTATTTAGATTATTACAGTTTTGATACAAATATTGACAATCGATAGAGTTGATGCTAATATATAAACATATGAGGGAGTAATTCTGCACAGTATTTGTGTAAGATAACACCGTCAACACGAAAGCGAAAGCTTTTTCGGTTTATCCTAACGAATGAGACTCATACACAGCTACTGTGTATGAGTCTTTTTGTATTTTTACGGCCTCATACATAGCTCTATTTCCGGAAGATGAGAGCAAAATTTTAAAAAGGAGAGATTTAAATGGTAAATTCAAAAAAGGTTACGAAAATAGTTTTGATAGCGATTGCTGTAATTGCTGTATTGGTGGTAATTCTGTCAAGCTTTACCGTCGTTCAAGCGGGCCATACGGGTGTTGTAATGACTTTTGGCGCCGTTTCTGACGAGGTTTTGGAGGAGGGTATACATATTAAAGCGCCCTTTGTTCAAAAGGTGATACAGATGAACAATCGTACACAAAAGATTGAAACAAACGGTACAGCTTCTTCTAAAGACTTGCAGATAATTTCTTACGTAGTCGCTGTTAACTACCGTGTAAACAATTCGTCGTCGGCATCGCTTTACAAAAACGTAGGTGTTGATTATGGAGTGGTTATCATTGTTCCTGCAATTCAGGAGAGCATTAAGGCTGTTACTGCACAGTTTACGGCAGAGGAATTGATAACCAAGCGTCAGACGGTTGGTGACCAAATTAAAACGGCACTTTCAGAAAAGATTGGTCAGTACGGTATTAATGTTGAAATATTCAACATTGTTAACTTCGATTTTTCACAAGAGTTTAACGCTGCAGTTGAAGCTAAGCAGACTGCACAGCAGAATGCACTTAAGGCTGAACAGGATTTAGCACGTATTGAGGTTGAAGCTAAACAGAAAATCACACAGGCCGAGGCTGAGGCTGAAAGTATTAAGCTTATTCAGGATGCTTTAAGCAAATCACCTGACTATGTTGAGTATGTAAAATGGAACAAGTGGAATGGTGAATTGCCTACAGTTATGGGAGATTCGAGCATTTTGCTTGACATGGACGAACTTAATAAGTAACAAAAAAGACCTCCGCTGTTTTTACAGCGGAGGTTATGTATTTTACTATTAAACTCTAGGTCCAAAACCGGGATAGACGCTACCCGAGGAGGATGTGTTGCTTGATGTAGTGCTGGAAGTACTGCTTGACGTAGTACTTGAAGACTCGCTCGAAGTGGTACTCGAGGTTTCGCTCGAGGT
>JAZRNK010000008.1:0-3251 GCA_045648145.1 Acutalibacteraceae bacterium
CGTTAAAAATTATATTGAGTGATAATTTAAACGAAAAGTTAAAAGTGTTTGACATATTTTGAAAGTAATGATATAATACAAAAGCATTTTGCAAATATGGTTAAATGCAAACTGAATATGCGGGTGTGGCGGAATTGGCAGACGCGCTAGACTTAGGATCTAGTGTCACGCACGTGCAGGTTCAAGTCCTGTCACCCGCACCAAAATATTCAAACCCGAACGTTTTACCAATCGGTGAAACGTTCGGGTTTGTTCTCTTAAATGATGATACATAAGCATTTGTTTGTTTAATAACAACATATTTTGCTTTAATTTACACACTTTGCTCTTTGGGACGTAGTACGTTTAGGGTAGAATATAAATTTCAACATAGTAGTTTCCTTACTAAAAAACTTCAATCAAATATATTTGGTTTTTAATATAAATATTCCGTAAATTACTGCAATAACCGAGATAACGGCAGACATAATAACTTGCTGTGTGTTCGTAATATCTACAGCAAAGGCACTAAGCGAATTGATAACGGCATGTGCAATAATCGGGGCCCACAAGCTTTTAGTTTTATAGAACAAAGCCACAAACAGAAAACCTATTGCAATAGCCGATACAACCTGACAAATGTTCGGTAAAAGTTCTGCACCGCTACCATTTATAAGGTTTACAAAATGCCCGATACCAAAGGTAATGCTCGAAACGATAATTGCAGATTTTAAATTATTTTCCTCCATTGCCTTAAATAAGAAACCGCGGAAAATAATCTCTTCCAAAAATCCCACAAAAAGCATACTGAGAATATAAAAAAAGGTTATGTACCACTTGTATTTTACTGTAACGCCGAACCACAGATTGCAGGATGCAATAACGATAAGCGGAATATAGTATAGTAGTCTTTTAGGGCTAATCTCTGTTCTACAAAGTCCAAACTCACGAAACAAATCAATCTTTTTCATCCAAAGAAGAGCAACCGCCGTCATAATACCAAGAAAAATGACAGTTATACTTTTCTCTATATTAACAAGCCTTGACAACTCATCGGCACAGCTTGCGCCGATTACATAACTAATAATCCAAGTAAGCGCAAACCTTATTTTGCTTTTTTCATATAGATTTTTCATTTGAATTTGCGCCTTTCTCATATCGCTTTATTAGTTTAATAATGCGCGGACGGTTATATCTTTGCATAACAACAAACATAAGGTCGAAGCCTGCGGATAAAACCGATGTGATGATAAAAACATATCGTACTGCCTACAAATTTCAGATTGTTCATCAGGTTGGTTATTAACACCACACCATTAATATAAGAAACCCCTGATTTCTAAATGTATGAACTCAGGGGTTTAAATTTACGGGTTGACAATTTCTCCGCGTCTGACCTTTAGCATTAATTCTTTCGCGGTATCTACTGTTGCTTGGTCAGGTATCATAACATACGCTTTAAAACTTAAAGAATAAGGCTTTTGCGTTGATCCCGTTCCATCAACCGAATAGGTCGCAACGTTCCATTGTGTTCCGTTTGAGATTTGATTTTGTATTATTTGTGCTATTTTTTCAGCCGGCATATTAGTTTCAAAGGTGCCTTCTACACTCTTCAAAATCTCGGTATAATTCAAAAGAATAGCAGGACTTGTGATTTTATTGATTACACCTTTGATAACCTCCATATGATTTTTACCGCGACGCCTTACGCCTTCTGCAAACGCTTTTCTTGTTCGCGCAAAAATCAAAGCCTCTTCACCGTTTAAAGTGTTTTCACCCTTAATAAATTGAATATCGTGCGATTCAAAAGTAATGGCTGAATTAACTGTAATACCGCCCAAAGCATCAACAATATCCTCAAAGCCGTCAAAATTAAGTCTGAAATAATAATCAATTTCAATGCCATAAAGCATACTCAACGTGTCTTTGCTGACGTTAATTCCGTAAATACCTGCGTGAGTTAATTTGTCAGGTATACCATTGGTTGTCGATAACGGTACATAATAATCACGCGGTGTGTTAACAAGTAAAATATGCCCCGTTTCCATATTAACGGTTGCAATAACATTTACATCGCTTCGACTACGACGTGAAACCTTACCACGACAGTCAATACCGCTGATATATACTGTAAATATATTTTCATTTTTTATAGGTTTAACGTTTTCAACCTGAAACTCATTTAAAACAATATGAATTTCACGAAGTCTTTCCAAAGTATCTTCATGTCCCTCAAATTCATCAAGCAAATCTAAAAAGCTTTTATTAAGAATAATAACGTTTACTTCTTTAGTGTCAAGCAGAGCGCTTACAAGTTCCTCGACGCCGGTATACGCTTTTGTTTTAACTATTTTTCCAAGCTCTTGTTCAATCTCTACAAGAACTTTATCGGTCGCTTCACGGTCTTGAATCCCTAAAATACCAAAGGTGTAATCCTTAGCATCAGCGAGTATTTGAGCAGAATCGTCATATCTTACGTATATGCAAATTTCTGCTTGTTCTGTTGTGGCATTAGTGATTTTGTTTAACGTAGAAAGGCCTAAATGGATATAATAGGTGCCAAAACCCTGCACAGCTAAAACAAGCACTGCCAAAACACCGGCAATAATTGAACGAACCTTTTTTCGTATATCGAACCCTAAAAACAAAATCGCTGCAATAAGCAATAGAAAAACAGCGCCACACAAAGCAATATAATGCCAAGACAGCAAGTTTGAACGGAACAAATAATATACAAACGCGCTGCTTGTTGCCAAAATTAAAACAGACAACAACAAACCGTATAACGCATATTTGATTTTTTCTTTCATCAAATCACCTGAAATCAGAAAAAATATAACCTTTATTTAATTATTATACCACCTATTATATTCCAAATCAACACAAAAAACTGCAAGTTTAATATGCTATTGCTTTTACAACAAAAAAATTCATTCCTTTATATGCCGCAGACATATTTCATATCAAAGATATTTCACTCGTTCCATAAGGAACGGATATCATTGAAAAAAGTCACCTTTATCGGTAGACAAAAGTGACTTTTTCGTGGCGCGCTCGGAGGGACTCGAACCCCCGACCTACTGCTTAGAAGGCAGTTGCTCTATCCAGTTGAGCTACGAACGCTTGTTTTTATAAAAAACGCCCAAAAACCAAAGACAGTTGCCTTCAGCCGGGCTTTTTGGAGCGGGTGATGGGAATCGAACCCACGTAACCAGCTTGGAAGGCTGGAATTCTACCATTGAACTACACCCGCTTATGTGACGCAGTATATC
>JAZRNK010000009.1:0-3024 GCA_045648145.1 Acutalibacteraceae bacterium
GAAATGTATGCAGGTGGTAAATATAATACTAACGACGGTGAGAACTACGAATTCTCGTTAGGTCTTAACGGTCTTGGCTTGTGTTCGACACAGTACTCATCTGAGTATATGGACGTTGAGATTAAGCGCGACGGTTATTTGTATACTTTGCATTTTGAAAAGGGAGAAAACGTCGGCGGTCTTAAAAAAGAACCATACGCAGGCAAGGACACAGGTACAAAAACCAAGTGGCGTCCTGACTTAAATGTTTTTACCGATATTGACATTCCGCTTGATTACTATCTTGATGTTTTAAAGCGACAGGCAGTTGTAAACGATAACGTACTGTTCGTTTTGCGTAATCAGGTTGGTAGTAAATTTGAGGAATTTAAGTTCTGTTATTCTGAGGGTATTAAGGACTATGTAACCGAAATGGTAACCGATAAGGGACTGTCGTCGGTACAGTTTTGGCAAACTGAGAAGAAGGGTAGAGACCGTGACGACAAGCCTGAGTATAAGGTTAAAATTAATGCGGCAGTTTGCTTTTCTAATCAAGTACAACTTAAAGAATATTATCACAACTCAAGCTGGCTTGAGCATGGTGGCTCACCCGAAAGAGCAGTAAGAAACGCATTTGTTAACCAGATTGACAATTACATTAAAACTAACAATAAGTATCAAAAGAATGAGAGCAAGATAACCTTTAGCGACGTAGAAGAGTGTTTGGTGCTTTGCGTTTCCTCGTTCTCGACACAGCCCTCTTACGAAAACCAAACCAAAAAGGCAATTACCAATAAATTTATCGGCGATGCAATGACTGAATTTTTCCGTCATCAGCTTGAAATTTATTTCATTGAAAACAAAGAAGAAGCCGAGAAAATTGCTAATCAGGTGCTTATAAATAAGCGCAGCCGTGAGCGTAGCGAACGCGAAAGACTTAACATTAAGAAAACCTTACAGTCAAGCAATGATATGCTCAACCGTATTGAAAAGTTTGTTGACTGTCGTTCAAAAGACCCGACTGTACGTGAGTTGTATATAGTTGAGGGTGATTCGGCTTTAGGCTCGGTAAAGCTTGCCCGTTCGGCAGAGTTCCAGGCTGTTATCCCTGTCAGAGGTAAAATTCTTAACTGTTTAAAGGCAGAATATGACCGTATTTTTAAAAGTGAGATTATCACAAATCTTATTAAAGTGCTTGGTTGCGGTGTTGAGGTTAAATCGAAAGCTAATAAGGACCTTTCAACCTTTGACCTTAATCAGCTAAGATGGAGTAAGATTGTTATCTGTACCGATGCCGACGAGGACGGCTTCCAGATACGAACGTTGATTTTGACTATGATTTATCGCCTTATTCCAACGCTTATTGAGGTTGGTAAGGTGTTTATAGCCGAAACACCGCTTTATGAAATAACAACTAAAGAAAAAACATATTTTGCCTATGACGAAAAAGAGAAGGCAGATATTATGACTAATATGGTAGGCGATACAAAGTGTACCGTTCAGCGTTCTAAAGGTCTTGGTGAAAACCAACCTGATATGATGAGCCTTACCACAATGAATCCCGAAACCAGAAGACTTATTAAGGTTACACCTGAGGATGCCGAAGCAACGGCACATATGTTTGATATTTTGCTTGGCGATAATATCGAGGGCAGAAAAGAGATTATAACCGAAAAAGGCTATTTGTATATCGCAGATGCCGATATTAGTTAAGTTTTATTAATTACTGTTTAAGGAGAGCGATTTATGGCTCCGAGAAAGAAAAAAACCACAGAAATTAAAGTTCCTGAGGTCAAAAAGAATAATGCTTATATTTCCGGTGCAGGTATGGTTGTTGAACAGCCTATTACAAGAACGCTGGAAACTAACTATATGCCTTATGCTATGAGTGTTATTCTGTCACGTGCCATTCCGGAAATTGACGGCTTTAAGCCTTCGCACCGCAAGCTGCTATATACTATGTATAATATGGGCTTGCTTAACGGTGCTAAAACAAAATCGGCAAATATTGCAGGTCAGACTATGCGTTTAAATCCTCATGGTGACGCCGCAATTTATGAAACAATGGTACGTTTAACCGAGGGTAACGAGGCTTTACTTCACCCTTACGTTGAGTCAAAGGGTAATATGGGTAAGGCTTATTCGCGTGATATGGCTTATGCTGCACCGCGTTATACTGAGGCGAAATTAGCGCCTATCGCCGCTGAACTTTTCAAAGATATCGACCGTGACACCGTTGATTTTGTTGATAACTATGATGCCACAATGCAGGAGCCGACTCTGTTTCCTGTGTCGTTCCCGTCGGTGCTTGTTAATGCTAATACGGGTATTGCGGTTGGTATGGCAAGCTCTATTTGTCCATTTAATCTGCGTGAGGTCTGTCGTACCGAGATTGAATTTATTAAGGATGAGGAAATAAATATTTCCGATTATCTTATAGCCCCCGATTTTCCCGGTGGCGGTGAACTGCTTTATGACCGAAATGATATTGAAAATATTTACAAAACCGGTAGGGGAAGTGTTAAGGTTAGAGCGGTTTATAGTTATGATAAATCGGCTAACTGTATTGATATTACTCAAATTCCGCCAACCGCAACGGTTGAGTCGATAATTGAAAAGATAATCGATCTCGCCAAGCAGAAAAAGGTTACTGAAATAAACGATATTCGTGACGAAACCGATTTGTCGGGTCTTAAGATTACTATTGACCTTAAAAGAGGTATCGACCACGAAAAATTTATGCAAAAGTTGTTTAAAATGACGCCTTTGCAGGATAATTTCTCGTGCAACTTCAATATTCTTATCGGTGGCTCACCGAGAGTTTTGGGAATTAAGGATATTTTGACCGAGTGGACGGCTTTCAGGGTTGACTGTGTTAAACGTAGAGTTTACTTTAACCTTAATAAAGCTAAAGAAAAGTATCATTTGCTAAAAGGCTTGCAAAAAATACTTTTAGATATTGATAAGGCTATAAAAATTGTCAGAGAAACCGCCGAAGAAAAAGAGGTTGTTCCCAATCTTATGATTGGCTTTGGTATTGATGAA
>JAZRNK010000010.1:0-3316 GCA_045648145.1 Acutalibacteraceae bacterium
TAACGGGTAAAACGCCGTCAGAATATCGAAACAGCATTACCTTTAATTAATCACTGTTTATAGCAGGCATACGGGCTGACACCGTATTCAGCCTTAAAGGCTCTGAAAAAGCTTGTATAATCACCGAAACCACACATAATATAAGCGTGACTGGGGGAAACGCCGTCGGCGAGCAGGTTGTAAGCAATATTTAATCTTTTTAAGGTTATATATCTATGAACGCTTGTGCCAACTGATTTTTTAAACTCATGCGAGAGGTAGTACTTGTTTAAGAAAAAGTGTGAGGCGAGCTTATCAAGCGAAAGCTTTTCGCTGTAATGCTCGTTTATATACTCCAAAACGTCGGCAATAAAGGTTGGCGTACTGTATTTTTTTGAGGACTCGGCGTCGCGCGTTTGAGCAATTCTGTTAATAAGCGTCATAAATTGCAGCAAAATACCGTATGAACAGCTTTTACTGCCGAATTCCTCATTGTAATATTCCTTGACTAACTTTTGTGCCAAAGACAACAATTGATTTTTATCGTTGGATGACAGTCGCAAAATTTTATTGTGAGCACTGTTTTCTGAACTGAAGCATTTTTCGAAAATACCGTCTTCAATGCTTGAGAGGTATTTTTTATCTAACCACAGCACAATACGCTCATATATTTTGGTTTCTTTTTTGGGAACGGGCTTGTGCAATGCAGTGGGTTTTATAAGTAGTACGTCACCCGGCTTCAAGTGGTACAGGCTTCCGTCTATCCAATAATCGACGTCACCTTCTATAAAACAGAAGATTTCGTAAAAATCGTGATAATGGGCATCTAAATGATGAGATTCCATATCCAAATAATGAAAGACCTCATAGGTGTCGATATTCATATCTTGTCTTGGGTCAAATCTTTGTGTTTTTTTAGGCATAGTTGTCACCTCGAGTAAATATTACAACAACATTTGCAATAAGTCAAACAATATATGCAATTAAAGTTGCAAAAATTATATGATATACTACAAATATAAATCTGGGAGGAAGTTTTATGCCAATGAAAATGTGTTTCAGATGGTATGGAGAGGGCAATGATAAAATTAAACTTTCCGACATCAAACAAATTCCGGGTGTTGAGGGTATCGTTTGGGCTTTACACTCAAAAATGCCGGGAGAAATTTGGGAAGAAAGTGAAATTGCCGAGGTTAAAGCCCAGCTTGACGAGTATGGCTTTAATATGGACGTTGTCGAGTCGGTTAACGTTCACGATGATATTAAAATCGGCTTGCCGACAAGGGATAAATACATTGAAAACTACAAGCAATGTATAAGAAATCTTTCAAAATTTGGAGTCAAGGTTATTTGTTATAACTTTATGCCGATTTTCGACTGGACAAGAAGCAACTTGTTTCATCCTGTAGGCGATGGCTCAACGGCTTTGTTTTATGAGAAGAATATGATTCAGGATGATTACAATGCCATGGCAAAGTACATTCTTGATTTTACTGAAAAATATAATATGTCGTTTCCCGGTTGGGAGCCTGAGCGTATGGCCAAGCTTGACGAGTTGTTTAAGGCTTACGAGGGTGTAGACCACGAAAAGCTTTGGGCAAATCTTAAATACTTTTTGGAAGCCATTATGCCGACTTGTCGCGAGTGCGACGTTAAAATGGCAATTCATATGGACGATCCACCGTGGGACATTTTCGGACTTCCGCGACTACTCGTCAATGCAGAAAGCATCGAGCGTTTTCTTAAAATGGTTGATGACGAGTATAACTGCTTAACGCTTTGCTCGGGCAGTCTTAATGCTGACCCTAATAATAACGTTGCCGAGATTGTTAGAAAGCATTGTGATAGAATTGCTTTTGCTCACATTCGTAATGTTAAGCATTTCCCGAACGGCGACTTTTCGGAGGCAAGTCACCGCGATTGCGATCCAGATACAGGTATTCTTGAAATACTTAAAGCTTATCACGACTGCGGTTTTGAAGGATATATTCGCCCCGACCACGGTAGACATTTGTGGGATGAGGGGCCTGGTAGTGTTCGTCCGGGTTACGGTCTTTATGACCGTGCGCTTGGTATAATGTATATGCTTGGCGTTTGGGATTCGCTTGAAAAGTATGATAAAAAATAATTTTCGGAGGTAATTTTAAAAATGATAAATCTTCCGCTTAACGTGGACTATAAGGGCAAGGTTGTAGTTGTTACCGGTGCAGGTGGATTAATCTGCGGTGCTATGGCTCGTGCTTTTGCACAGTCGGGCGCTAAGGTGGCGGCACTTGACCTTAATGAAGAAGCAGTTAAAAAGTTGGCACAAGAATTGTGTGACGAGGGCTTTATTTGTAAAGGCTACAAAGCTAACGTGCTTGAAGCTGAAGAGCTTGAAAAGGTGCATGAGGCAGTTTTGGCTGACTTAGGTCCGTGCGATATTTTGATTAACGGTGCAGGTGGTAACAATCCAAGAGCTACTACCGATAACGAATATCATCACGAGGCAAAGGAAGGCGGAAAGTCCTTCTTTGATTTAGACGCATCGGGTGTTGATTTTGTGTTTAAGCTTAATTTCCAAGGAACGCTTATTCCTACACAGATATTTGCCAAGGATATGGTGGCTAAGAAAAAGGGAAATATTCTTAACATTTCTTCAATGAACGCGTATACACCGCTTACAAAAATTCCCGCATATTCGGCGGCTAAGGCAGGTATTTCTAACTTTACACAATGGCTTGCCACACACTTTGCAGGAACGGGAATTCGTTGCAACGCTATTGCCCCCGGTTTTTTGGTTTCGGCTCAGAACAAGGCCTTGCTTTTTAACGAGGACGGAACCCCTACAGCCAGAAGCGCCAAGATTTTAAAGGGAACTCCGATGGAGCGTTTTGTTGACGCCGATGAATTGTTGGGCGGTATGTTGTTCTTGTGTGACGACCGTTCAGCTTCGGCTATTACAGGTGTTGTTTTACCGATTGACTGCGGATTTGCAGCATATTCGGGTGTTTAATTTTAAACAAAGGAGAAATGACAAATGGAAAAATATGTACCGGTTGTTGTTATTAAAGAGCTTAGTGAAACAGACAAAATTTTAACAGCATTAAAGGGTGTTGGCATTAACTGTGCAGAGATTACCTTCCGTACAGACTGTGCTGCCGAGGCTATCGAATATGCTTGTAAAAATTACCCTGAAATGAGCATTGGCGCAGGTACTGTTATTAATGCTGAGCAGTGTGAGGCTGCGTTAAAGGCAGGCGCACAGTTTATTGTATCGCCCGGTCTTTCGGTTGCAGTTGCTAAAATTTGTATTGAACGAAATATTCCTTATTATCCCGGTTGTGTTACTCCTACC
>JAZRNK010000011.1:0-6681 GCA_045648145.1 Acutalibacteraceae bacterium
TTAAAAACCTCACAAGAGGCAGGCGCAACTACTATTTGTATCACCAACTTTGGCAACACACCAATCAATAAATACTGTGACATCGTCTTAAATACACGTTCAGACGAAACAAAATATTCAATCCTCGCTATGAGTTCAAGAATAGCACAGCTTGCTATTTTTGATGCTTTATATACCCACATTGTTCTTAATACAAATAAAAACGCAGTCAAGGCTATTAAAGAAACCGAAACTGCGTTACAGAGTAAAAAGTATTAAATTTGAAACTTAACAACTAAATTTTTAATAATTTCGACCGTTTCCTCAATTCCTTTATCGGAACAATCAACGGTAATGTCGGCGTATTTTTCGTATAAAGGTGCTCTCTTTAAATAAAGCTCGTCAATGGTTACGCCTTTCTCCATTGCAATACCACGTGTGCTTATATTGTGTATCCTTGCTTTTATATCCTCAACGGGCAGTTTTAAATATACAGTAATACCGTTTGCTTTTAAGCTGCGCATAGCAGCTTCGCCATAGACTGCACTGCCACCTGTAGCAATAACGGTATTAATGCACTCTATTTCACTTAAAACCTTATTCTCTAAAGCTTTAAAGCCTTCATTGCCTATTTCGGCGATAATTTCCACAAGGCTCTTCCCTGCTTTGTTTTGTAATATCAAATCGGTATCGATAAAATCGAGCAACAATGCTTTGGCAAGCAAAACCCCTATTGTGCTTTTACCACAGCCCGGCATACCAATCAAAACAATATTCATAATTAACCTCTATTTAATAATATCGCGCTCATGGATTACAACTCCATTACTCATTAACTTCTTCTGAAGCTCTGTTATATTTAAAGTAGAAAAATCATCCGTCATCGCTGCGGCAGTTCCAGCAGCCTGACCTGTAACCGCACAACAAGGAATAACCCTCATAAGATCCCACATATCGTCATCGGCAACAGCGGTGCACCTACCGGCACAAATCAAATTTTTAACCTTTGAGTTATAAAGAGTACTAAAAGGCACCTCGTATATAGGACCACGTTTTTTCCAATCAGAAACCAAACCGATTGAATCTTCAAAATATTTATGTACTTCGTCATAAGAAAGCTCGTACTCACCAACAATTCTTCTCGACATTCTAACCTGCGGAATTGTAGCTAAAGTGACGGGCATAACTGTATCATCATTAATACGCGCGTTCATTAAATCATTATATACCGACTGGTGTGTTGCACACATTTGGTCAGACAAATCCTCACCATCAAAGCCCGAGTATTTCCTGCCTGCCAAAGCTTTAGCAGGATTATCACTCCTGTCCTCGTCATCAGGAATTTCAACAAAACCGAGCATATTAAGTATATAACCTTTTTTACCTACCGAGTAATACCATGCAGCAATATTGTTGCCCGGTTCATAAATTTTTGTCGGTACATCAGTAAATTTTGCTATATCACAGTCACCTGTTGCATCAACAACAGATTTTATTTTATATGCCAACCTTCCCGACTTGTTTTCGGTAATAATACAATCGATTTTATCGTTTTTCATAGAAACACTGACCGCATAAGTACCGTAAAGAATGTCAACACCGGCATTCTTTAACAGTTCTTCAACAAGAATTGCAAACATTTGAGGATTATATTGTACCTTAAACCTCTTATCCTTATCGGTTCTTGAGCCGTTTTCGGTCAACCAGTTATCAGGATATAAATCCTCATAACCATGTTTTATTGACAAGTGAAACAATTCTTCGGCAATGCCAAACGACACCTGATGGCCGCAACCGTCACATATAGGAAGATACACAGTAATTAATCCTGCGGTGCCTAAGCCACCTAACATATACTGTCTTTCAAACAAAACGGTTTTCTTTCCGCACCGTGCTGCCGCAAGTGCCGCCGATATACCGGCAAAGCCACCGCCACAAACGGCAACATCATATTCCTTAACAACCTTTGTTTGTAAGCTTTCATTAATTATCATATATTTTCCTCCACAAAAGCACTAACAAATCAATTATAGCAAAATTTCTTTTAATTTCAATAACAGTCACATAAATATTCTTGAATATATAACCCAAAAGTAATATAATTAAACCAACAAACTTTGGAGGTACATTATGTACGGATATAATAAAGACACGTTCGTAGAACAGCTTGTGAAAATTGAGCCTACAGCTAAAACCAGAGCAACAAAAATTGCTATATGGGTTACTGCAGTATTACTAACCGTAGGTTTAATTTTTCTCTCTGTTTTTTATAATAAATTCGCTTTTGTGTTTTTGCTGTTAGCAGTTGTTGGTATTTACGGTGCTTACTATCTTTGTTCACAGCTCAATGTTGAGTATGAGTACATAATTACCAATGGCACTATTGATATAGATTGTATCATTAATCAGCAAAAAAGACAAAGAATGGCGTCTTTTATGGCATCTGAAATAGAAGTTTATGAGAAATACAATGCCACCAAACACAAACCGGACAGTAAAAAGAGAGTATATTTCGGTTGCACGCCTGACAGTAACTGTGCTGCTATCTCCGTTAAACACCCAAAGGGCGGTGTTTATACCGTTGTTTTAAACCTTAACGATGAGTTTAAGGAAGCAATCAAAAGGTTTGCAGATTATTCTATAAAAAAGTGTATTGATTGAGGTGAAAATATAAATGGTACTAACGTCTGACCAAATGAAAAAAGCCGAGCAACAAGCCGTTGACCTTGGTATGAGTTGGTTAAGATTAATGGAAAACGCAGGTTCTGCCGCCGCTAAAGAAATTCGGAATTCTTTTTCTTTAGAAAATCGCAAGGTTGTTATTGTTTGCGGTAAAGGAAATAACGGTGGCGACGGCTATGTTATTGCACGAAAACTACTTGAGGATAATGCGCAGATTAAAATAATTTCTATAGGTGCTCCTTCTACACAAAGCGCTAAGGAAATGGCCTCTAAAGCCGAAAGCTTGGGTATAAAGGCAATTAATTTCCAAAAATACGAAACTTTATGCTGCCAATATATTTTTGATGCCGACATTGTGATTGATGCTATTTTCGGTACCGGCTTTAAAGGAACACCTGATACCATTTATTGCTCTGCAATTAATGCCATCAACAGCTCTAATGCTGTAAAAATATCAATTGATATCCCAAGCGGTATGGAATGTGATACAGGCGTTTTAAACGAAATTTTTGTAAAACCTGATATGACGGTCACCTTTGCTGCTTACAAGCTCTGTCACCTTTTATACCCCTCAAACGAGTTTTGCGGCAACGTCGTCATTTCTTCTATCGGAATGCCTAACGAGGCATTTAACGGTATAAAGCCTGCACTTTCCGTTATTGATAAAAAGTATATCGCTTCTTTACTGCCGACAAGGAGTATTAACGCTCATAAAGGCACCTGCGGGACTGCAGGGCTTTATGTTGGTAGCAAAGGCTTTGCAGGCGCCGCTGCATTTTCAAGTAAGGCTGCGGTTAAAAGCGGTGTCGGAATTGTAAACGCAATAGTTCCCGACAATATATATAGCATTATTGCCACCCTTGTACCCGAGGCAATATTTACTGTTTTAGATGATACCGAAAACGTAAGCCATACTAATTCACAAACCATATGCCGAGCAATAAACAACTCCACATCAGCATTAATCGGTTGCGGTTTGGGTCAAAGTGAAAGTGCAAAATACAACTGTATAGAAGTTATTAAAAACTGCAATGTGCCATTAGTTATCGACGCCGATGGAATAAACGTATTGCGTGACAGCATAGATTTAATTAAGCAATACAAATCAGAGGTTATAATTACACCGCATCCAAAGGAAGCGGCACGCTTGCTTAAATGCACTGTTGACGAGGTTCAAAGCAACCGTTTAGAATCTGCAAAACGTTTAAGCGATATAACCGGTGCGACTATAGTACTTAAAGGTGCTCACACTATCATCTACACACCTGATAATGAAGGCTTTGTTGTGTGCGACGGTAATCCCGGAATGGCTACTGCCGGCACAGGCGATGTTTTAAGTGGAATGGCGGTTGCTTTTTTAGCGCAAGGTATGTCGGCCAAAAATGCTGCAATCATAGCCGTTAAGCTTCACGCTATGGCAGGTGATATTGCCGTTAAAAGTACCTCCCTTTTGTCGTTGACACCAACCGATATGATAGATACTTTGCCTGATTTATATTGCCGAATGTATTCATTGAAATAAGGTGGTAGTACGAAGGCAGTTCGTATCTTGTTTTGCTTTATTCTGTTATGCTGTGCTTTGGGATGCACAAGCATTGCAAATCACGAAATCAAACCAATAACCGCAAATTTTGAATGTGAATTTGAAATTGAAAATTCCGAGCTTTCGGGAACAATGACAATCAATAGTGACCAAAGCATTATTTTTGAAGTTTACACTCCGCAAAACATACACGGCACAAAAATTTCTGTATCTGACAGTAATTTTATTGTTGATATTGGCGGTATTTCAAAAACATATGAAAAACAAAATCAGGATAACGATATAACGCCCTTTTATATTCACAACGTTTTCAAATCGTTAAAAAACTTTGATGTTTTAGAAAACAGTGATAGCTTTTTCATAGACGGCACTTGCGAAAGCGGTAAATTCACATTTACCTTAAACAGTTCAGGTCAACCGCTAAAATTAGAATTAAAGGACAACAATCAGACCTTTATTTTTAATAATTTTTCAAGCAACAGTAAATAAAAACCGCACCATTTAAGGTGCGGTTTTTATTTATTTACCTATGTATTAACACTCTTCACAATATTTAAAAACTTCAATAACACTGTTCAGTTCGCTTTGCTTGTTTTTGTTCAACCAGTTCTGCTTATATTTTTCAATCCAACTATATGTATCGGTGACTCGCTCAAACTGAACGCCTTTAAGCTTTTGCGAAAGCTCGTTCATTACACAAAAGGCCTCAGCGCAAAGTAAAATAGCTTGACGATATTCGTCTTTACCCCATTTTTGAGATTTCAAGCAGTCTGCCACTTCAAGATACATTTTCTGCATATTAAGCATATCATCAAATTTATAATCGGTGTAATTTTCTTCAACAGAATAACGCTTGATAAAATAATTTCTGCAAAAATCGTACCAAAGTGCGCCGTCATGCATTTTGCTGACTTTATTAAAGATTTGAATGGCACCCTCGTGTTCAAACAACAAGAAATTAATAGCGTCATAAAACTTATTGTCAATTTCAGTGTTAACGGACCAAGATTTTTCAGCGCCTAACACTAAACCGTAGGTTGAAAGCTCAATCGGACAAGGATGTCCCCAATCACCCCAGTTAGTGTTTAACACACCAACCGCACCGTGCTTATATCCATATTCTGTCATTAAAGAAACGTTCTTTTCCTCACCCTCGACGTCCTCACAAAGACGTGCCCAACTGCGAGTACTCGGGCAAACGATTTGCTGCTTTTTCAATTCGGCAAATTTCATAACCTTTGTTTCTTGCGCTTTAGAACTGTATTCCCAGTTCAAGAAAAAAACGTCATCAGGCAACATATCGATTGTTTCAGGATGCTGAAGCAAAATATCTGCCCACATCATTATCTTTTTGCCTTTTTGCGTTACGTAGTCGATAATCTTTCTTACAAAATCAACATAAATCTTTACAACGTCAACGTTTTCACCCTCTAACTCTTTAAGGTCAAAAGTTTCGTCACAACAAATATTAAAATATTCGCTTTCAAAAAGCGGTAAATATTGGTCAATTAAGCTTTTTACAAACTCAAAGCTTTCATTCAACAAAGGATTAATTGTATGATGATGTGCTCTTAAGGTCCAGAAATTCGGATTATCACACTTTTGGGCCAAACGCAAATGCTTATACTTCTCTTGTTGTAAAATCTCAAACAAATGTCCAAAGGTTGCGATTGAAGGAATAAAATCAATAAAATTCTGCTTACAATATGCGCCGATTTCCTTGATTTCTTCGGCCGTTAAATAACCAAATTTATCTAAAATGTCTTTACATTCCTCAAACTCAAAGGTATGCTCAATATAAAGCTGAAACGAATTCAACTTATAATAAGCCATATTGTCAACAATAGACTTTATTGTGTCAACCGTCGGTACTCTGCCTCGTGTGACATCGTGATAAAAACCTCTGTATTTAAAATCAGGCTCATCCTTTATGTAAAGGCAAGGAATTTGTTTGTGCTTAAATATCTGCCTTAAGGTCTGAACAGCGTAAAATGCCCCTGCAGGTGTATTTGCAATAATGCTTACGGTAGCTTCGTCAATGGTGATTTCATATCCTTCGCCACAACCACCAACAAGTGTAATTTTAAGTTCTGCACCATTTTTTTCAAAGGGAAGCTTTGAGAGAGCCAAAACCACCCTCTCATCACAATTTATATTTTCATAAAAAACAGCGTTTTTCTTTAAAAAACCATTCTTAATATCTAATTCTTTGACCTTAGGTATTAAATTTAGCATTTTTACGCCCCCAACAAGTAATATTACTTTTTTCAATTATATAGTGAGCAAAATTATTTGTCAACTTACAAAAAGCACCCTGTAAAACAGAGTGCTTTTTGTAATTATGAAGCCTCTTTCAATTTTTTACTTTCTGACACACCTTGCGCTGTTTCTAGCATATTCTCCGCATATATACCATAGCCTTTTGTCGGGTCGTCCACTAAAACATGGGTAACTGCACCTACTAATTTGCCATTTTG
>JAZRNK010000012.1:0-20421 GCA_045648145.1 Acutalibacteraceae bacterium
ATTGACCAAAACATTGGTGCAGCAACAACCTACTTAAATTGCGCAACCGTTTACAAAGCCTTTAATATGGCAGAACAAGCTATCCCCTTTTTTGAAAAAGCCAAAGAAATTTATGAATCAAGCCTTCCGCCTTATGACACAAGATTAAGTGGCCTTTATAACAATATGGGGTTGGCGTTGGTTGACTTGAAACACTTTGACCAAGCAAATGCGCTCTACAAAAAAGCAATTACTATTTTACAAAAATCTGACAACACCGAGCCCGAACAGGCTATAACCCATCTCAATATGGCAACCTCCGCCGAAGCACAGTATGGACTTGAAGCAGGCGATGAAATCATCTCTAAACACATAAAACAAGCAATGTCACTTCTCGACCAAGGTAAAAACCGAACCGACGGTAACTACGCTTTTGTTTGCGAAAAATGTGCATCGGTTTTTGGTTATTACGGCTACTTTGCTTACGAAAATGAACTCAAAAAACGCTATGGGAGGATTTATGAAAGGACTTGAATTATCTAAAGCATTTTATGAACAAGTCGGCGCACCCATACTTAAAGAGCAGTTTGCCTCTGTACTGCCTTTTATAGCGGTAGGCCTCGTTGGTAGTGGCTCTGAATGCCTTGGTTTTGATGACAATATTTCTCAGGACCACGATTTCGAACCTGCGTTTTGCATTTTTCTGCCAAACAAAAATATTGTAGACAGCAAAACAGAATTTCAGCTTGAAAGAATGTACGCAAAACTGCCAAAACAGTTTATGGGCTTTCAAAGATGTCCGTTAAGTGCAGTCGGTGGCAATCGGCACGGCGTTTTAAGAATGGCTGACTTTTTCGAATCTAAAACCGGCAGAAGCGATGGTGAACTTACCCTTAAAGATTGGTTCACAATTCCCGAGCACTCACTGTCAGAAGCAACCAACGGCGAGGTTTTTTCCGATAATTATGGAGAATTTTCTAAAGTCCGAACAAAACTACACTATTTCCCTGAAAATGTGCGTCTTAAAAAGCTTGCAGGCCATCTGCTTTTAATGGGACAATCAGGTCAATATAATTATTCGCGTTGTCTTGCTCGTCAAGATTTGGCAGCAGCTCAGCTTGCCGTTATAGAGTTTGTAAAAAGTGCGTCAAACGTTGTTTTCCTTCTTAATAAAACGTATATGCCATATTATAAATGGCAATTTCGTGCTTTAAAAGAGCTGCCCATTTTGAGCGAAACAGCACCTATGTTGGAATTTTTAATTTCAAGCGACAACTCAGAACAAATTGCCGAAAAAAAACTGTCGGCAATAGAAAATGTATGCTCAAAAATCACCGAGCAATTAGTGAATCAAAATCTCACCTTAAACACGAAATCCGAGATGGAAGAGCAAGCGTATATTGTCAATAATAAAATTAGCGACGCCAATATTCGCAATCTTCATGTTCTTTTTGCCGTCTAAAGCAACAGGAAAACTCCTCTTACCTTTTTAAAAATACAGCTAAAACGGTTTCAAGGCTTATTTAAAGTATAATCACCGTCATACTGCTCAGCGTTTAATGAATTGACAAAATCAATATTTAGTGTTACCTTATATTAAGTGATGTAGATTTTAAACTCTAACGAGGTGTTAATATGATACAATTTAACGTTTTCCCAAATGGAAAAAAAAGAATTATAACCTTTTCCTACGATGACGGTCACAAAAACGATGAAAGACTTGTTGCTCTTTTCAACAAATACAGCGTTAAGGCGACCTTTCATTTAAACGGTAGCAATCTTGACCAAGATGTTATTTTGCAAAAAAGAGCACTGTACGAAGGTCACGAGATTTCTTGCCATACCAAAAGCCACGGTTGGCCATCAAGAATGCCTAATCAGTCGGTTGTTTCAGAGGTTTTAACTAACCGTACGTTATTAGAAAAAATCGCTCTTTACCCGGTTGTAGGTATGTCCTATCCCAGCGGTTCGTACGATGCAAAATCAATTGACGCTATGAAAGCCTGCGGCATTGTTTACTCAAGAACAACCAAAAGTACCTCCGTTTTCGAACTGCCGCAAAACTTTATGGAATGGCACCCGTCCTGCCACCATAGAAACGCGCTTAGTTTATGCGATAAATTTATTAATGAACTTGACTCTCAGTGGTGCGGTCCCCTGTTTTACATTTGGGGTCACTCACACGAGTTTAAAACCGAAGAAGATTGGCAGGTAATGACCAATATTTTAGAAAAACTTGGAAACAACGATAAGATTTGGTACGCCACAAACTACGAAATTTACCGTTATATAACAGCGCAACAGTCTCTTGTAATAAGCGCCGACGAAAAGCTTTTCTATAACCCCTCTGCCATCGACGTGTGGGTAGAAAAAGATAAAACTCAAATCATTCATATTCCCGCAGGGCAAACAGTAACAATCTAAACAAAAAAGCGAGGTGAAATTCACCTCGCTCTTTTTATGTAATTCTTTTTAAATTATGCGTTTAATTACTCCATAACAATAGCAATCTTAACGCCGGTAAGAGAAATATTCTTTTCCATAGCGTCAACGTACTGCTCTAACGGATAATGATGTGTTACGAGCTTTTCAACAGGAATAGACATCTCTCTTGCCTTTCTTATAAAGCCAAGAGTCTCAATGTACTCGTTTGCACTGTAAACCCAAGAGCCAACCAAGGTAATTTCCTTGTTGCAGAGGTCAAAGTGGGGGTTCATTGTGCACTCACCTGCATTTACAAAGAATCCCATCTCACAATATCCGCCACCACGACGAACGTACTTGTAAGCGTCAGCAGCTGCCTGCGGAACGCCTGTGCACTGGAATACGAAGTCTGCGCCGAAGCCACCGGTCAATTCCTGAACCTTGGCAACTCGCTCCTCAATGGTTTTAAGCTCTTTGAAGTTGATAACAGCAGTAGCGCCCATCTGTTTTGCAAGCTCAAGACGTGTGTCAACACCGTCAACAGCAATAATGTTAACAACACCTGCAGCCTTTAAAACTGCAATCTGCATAAGACCAATAGGTCCACAGCCCTGTACCAATACGGTAGAGCCAAAGTTAATAATGTTAGTGGATTTTGCACGGTTCCAAGCGTGTACGCAAACACAAGCAGGCTCAATAAGCATTCTCTCGTCAACGGTCATACCGTTTACAACGAAGATAGACGAATTCTTACGAACCAAAATATGCTCTGCAAACCAACCGTTGTTGTGATGCTCTGCATCATCCTCAATCAAGCCGTAAACACCAAGACCTGCGCAAAGGTTGGGAAGCTCGGGATAACGACGGCAGTAGTCACACTCGCCGCAAAGGAGAACAGAGGTAACAACCTTGTCGCCAACTTTAATGGGGTCACCCTTTGTGTCAACAGTAACGCCTTCGCCAATAGCTACAACCTCACCTGTTCCCTCATGTCCAAGAACAATTTCCTTATAACCAAACGGATTGTAGCGGTACTCATGAACGTCGGTACCACAGATGCCGCAACCCTCAACCTTAACAAGAATTTCGCCTGGGCCGGGGGTAGGGATTTCAATATCTCTTAATTCAACGATTGCCTCACCCTCAACACCGTCAACAATTTTGGGCTTTACAAGATAAGCTACTTTTGACGTTGCCATAAGTAATAAACTCCTTTTCTAAAATGTAATTGTTGGCTTATTAACCATATTCAGTATATCAAATTGAGAATTTCCTGTCAATCTTATTATATAACCAATTATCTTTGGAAAACTAAGCAATTTGCGACAAAATTCTACTCTGTTTTTACACTTTTCATATAAATACTCAAAATATCACTTTCATCAACATAAATTTCCAAATTACCCTTGACAGTTTTACGACTAAATTATAAAATGTTATTGGTTCGTTTTAAGTTTAAGACAAGTGATTAAAGGGAGCTTTGTATGGATTCAATAATAGAATTTTGGAATCAGATGACGGCGAATCCGTTGCTGTTCGTTGCGGTAACGCTTACACTCGGCGTTATTTTGGTAAACGGTTGGACAGATGCGCCTAACGCTATCGCGACCTGCGTTGTAACAAGATGTATGTCACCAAGAGCCGCAATACTTATGGCGGCAGTTTTCAACTTCCTCGGCGTTTTTGTAATGACCAAAATCAGTGCAGAGGTTGCCGAAACAGTTACAAATATGGTAAAGTTTGGTGATGCTGACGGTAAAACGAAAATCATTGTTCTGTGCGCGGCAATGCTTGCCATTGTTATTTGGGCAACGCTCGCGTGGGTGTTCGGTATTCCCACCAGCGAAAGCCACGCGCTTATAGCAGGTCTTACCGGCGGTGCAATGGCGCTTTGCGGTTTTGGTGCAATCGTATGGGATCAATGGCTTAAGGTTGTTTACGGTATCGTGATTTCCGTTGTATTAGGCTTCGGCTTGGCTTGGTTAATTTGTAAGCTTGTAACAAAAATTTTCTATAATGCAAACCGTCCAAAAACCCAACCGTTTTTCAGAGGTGCACAAATTGTCGGTGCGGCTTCAATGGCGTTTATGCACGGTGCTCAGGACGGTCAGAAATTTATGGCTATTATTCTCCTTTGTGTACATACCCTTAGCAATACGGGCGCAAGCACAGGCGATGGCAAATTCATTATTCCCACATGGCTTATGATTCTCTGCTCAATCGTAATGGGAGCAGGAACAGCTATGGGCGGTAAAAAAATCATAAAATCTGTTGGAATGGATATGGTAAAACTCGAAAAATATCAGGGCTTCTCGGCAGATATCGCATCATCCCTTTCACTTGTGTTCTGTTCAGTATTCGGTCTCCCCGTATCCACCACCCACGTGAAAACAACGTCTATCATGGGAGTTGGTGCTGTAAAACGCGTTTCTGCTATTAACTTCGGTGTTGTTAAAGAAATGGTGCTTACTTGGATACTAACCTTCCCCGGATGCGGACTTCTGGCTTTTTTAGTAACAAAACTATTCTTGTTAATTTTTGACTAATAGAAAGGAATTATAAATAATGGCTAAAGGTGATAAATTTTATTTTGAAAATTTCAAAGAATGTACGGCGCTTTCTAAAAAAGCAGCACTATACCTTGTTGAGTGCCTCGAAAATTACGACCCGAACAATATTGAAGTTATGTTAAGCCAAATGCACGAAATTGAGCATAGCGCTGACG
This sequence comes from Acutalibacteraceae bacterium, assembly GCA_045648145.1. Lineage (GTDB taxonomy): Bacteria > Bacillota > Clostridia > Oscillospirales > Acutalibacteraceae > UMGS172. The sequence continues at coordinate 5,129 of JAZRNK010000012.1, forward strand.
TTAAAAAACACGAAATGCACGCAGCTCTTGCAAAAGCATTCGTCACTCCGGTAGACCGCGAAGACCTTGATATGTTAAGCAACAATCTTGACCAGGTTACCGACAAAATCGAAGAAACTATTCAGAAATTTTACATTTATAATATTCAAAGCGTCGAGCCGTCGACCATTGAATTTGCCAAAAAAATCGTTAAATCGTGTGAGCTTCTTTGCGAATTGATGGCCGAATTTGAAAACTTTAAGCATTCAAAGAAAATCCAAACTCTTATTATCGGCTTGAACGATGTTGAAGAAGAATGTGATAAGCTTTTCCTTAACTCAATGAGAGAAATTTCTAAAAACCCAACCGATGCTTATACAGCAATCTCCTTGTGTAAAATTTACGACTGCTTTGAGGCTTGCGCTGACGCTTGTGAACATGCAAGTGAATGTATCAGCACCGTTATTATGAAAAACACCTGATGCTATTTTAGTTCCTCGAATAAGTTTAATACCAAATATAATTTCCCTTGTTTATAAACAATATCATTTATTTTATTTATGCGTAGTGATATAAAAAGGTCCGTCTTACTTAAGCTTAAGTGAGACGGACCTTTTAATTTTAATACTGAAACTAAATTACAGCTTTAGACGTTATCATCAATATTAACTTTTTTACCAAGATAAACAAATATCAAGGAAATTGCCAATCCGATCAGGAGCATAATTGCTCCTGCTAAATTTGAACCATTTTTTGGCAGAGTAAAGAAAATTCCACCGATAGAGCCTGTCAAAAAACCTAAAACCATAAAATGTGCCATGCCGCTAAATTTTGCAAAAACAAATTTAATCAGTTTTGAAGACGCTATCATCGAAAGCACAAAAGCCACACCGACAACGGCTATGGTAACTATGTCGAGAGCTTTAGCCGAGGCAATAAGATAATCGTAAACTCCCATAACAATCAATATCATAGAAACACTCATGCCGGGAACAAGACTTGCAGCCCCTGCCAAAACACCGCTTAAAGCAATATACATTAGGTTAGTACTTTCATAAACGACTTGGTTTTCGCCAACACCCTCACTCATTATTCCTACAACAAGAGCAATGGCAAAAGCAACCATCGCGCCTAAGATGTAATACCACTTAAACCGACTCTTCCGAGCTTCTTTATAAACCATAGGCAAATTTCCGACTATAAGTCCGATAAACAGCATAAATACTGCTTTTTCATAGGTTTCAAAAAGATAACTGAACACCAGTATGAATAATACCAAACTTATTACGGCGCCTATTCCCATGGGTAAGAGAAACCAAATGTTTTTCTTAAAGTTTTTAAAGGGATTTGATGCTATGTCGAGAAGCTTATCGTATATGCCCATAATAATAGCCATTATGCTTCCGCTGATTCCCGGAGCAAACACACTTATTCCTAAACAAAAACCGCAAATGACACGATAAAAAAACGATTTCATTGCACACCTCACATCATATACTAATTACATATTATATCAAATATTACGAAAACATCAAGTATAAGCAGTACAAAATCCATTTAATCGCAAAAAAGCAATTTAGACCAACACAAACAAAAGCGAGGGGAAATCCCCTCGCTTTTAATATTTTTTAACAATCAAATTATTTTTTCATTTTGTAGCCAATGTTTTTCTCGCCCTCAGTGAACGAGATGTTGCAAATACTTGCAACCGTTGAATAAATACCGCCGGTTAAGAAACCAAGCCAGAAATAAGCGCCTGTGCGACATTTATATCCTTCAGGACGAAGATTTGAATGGTTAATTATTGCGCTTCCAAGCCATCCGAACATAAATGTAAGTAAGAAACGAACGATGTTTTTGCTCATAAAAATAACCCCCAAAAAATTTTGATAATAATGTTTTTTAACATTACCCACCAAAATTCTACAATAAATAACAAAAAATGTCAAGTTTTATAGGTCTGCTCAAAAACAACGTGAAACAAAAGCGACTTCCATCACCAAATCGACAAAAAAGAACTATGTAACAGTTGTTTCACGATGAGAGCAACGTCGAAAATAGGCTTGTTTTTTCGGCCGTACTATGATATAATGCGTTTATGGTGTATGTGGGGTAGTGTGTCTTTTTGAAAACCTATTCTCTCCGCGGTTTGTTAAGGGACAAAACCATCTAAAGACAAACAATTTTTTGAATTTTTGACAATCGGGTGAAAATGCATAATGAGTACTGTTTTAATATTATTAGCCACATATAACGGCCAAAAATATATTGAAGAAATGATAGATTCAATCGTTTCACAGGATTATGCCGATTGGCATTTAATTTTATCAGATGATTGTTCTACAGATTCAACATATTCTATTTTGGAAAATTACGCAAATAAATATCCCGAAAAAATTACGCATCATAAATCGGGCAAAAAATTTGGTAATGCGCAAAACCACTTTATGCATTTATTAGAGCAGTATAACGATGCCCCCTACATTATGTTTTGCGACCAGGATGATATTTGGCATCCCGATAAAATAAGCAAAACTATTGCTAAAATGAAAGAAATTGAGGAAGATTGCAGCATTCCTGCAATGGTTCACACAGATTTGCGCGTAGTTGACGCTGATTTAAATGAAATTTCAGATTCTTTTTGCAAACATTCTAAACTCAACGGTAACCGTTTACAATTAAATCAATTACTGATACAAAATGTTGTTACAGGATGCACAATGATGATGAATAATTCATTGGCTAAGCTTTGCTGCCAACACAAATTGCCCGAACAGGCACTTATGCACGACTGGTGGATAGCACTTATTTGCTCTGTTTTCGGCAAAACCGCATTTTTAGATTTGGCTACAATAGATTATCGCCAACACGGAAATAATTCTGTAGGTGCTAAAAACGTCACCTCACCTGCATATCTTTTGGAAAGACTTAAAACCAAGTCTATGAAAAAATCCATAAGAGATTCTATAGAACAAGCAGAAGCTTTTCTCAACTGCTTTGGTGACAGTATCCCCGCTAATGAAAAGCTAATCATCAGCGATTTTGTAAAAGCAAAGGACGCTTCAATATTTGTGAGAAATCACATTTACTTAAAGCACCGTATATTCAAATGCGGTTGTATCAGAATCTTGGCACAGTTCATAGGAGGATAACTTTGGTAAAAATAGATGCATTCACAAACAAGATAAAAGAATATCTAAATATTTTTAGCAAAAAATCCTTTGTAGGAAAATGCGATGCCATCTCTTTTGGTTTGCTGTTTTTGTTTTTTATCGATTGCAGTTTTTCAGGCGGCGGAAAATATTTGTCTTTTGGACCTATAAGTTTCAGAATGGCAGCCGCTGCAGTGGCATTTGTTTTTGCAATACCAAAGGTTATATCAAATATTAAAAAATACATAAAAAACCCGATTTTTTATATGTTTTTCGCTTTTTTAATATATCTTGCTTTTTCGGCATTGAGAGGAATTAGTGCTAACAATAATACCACGGTTCTTATAAGTGATATCAAAGGTTTTATGTGGCTTTTCACAGTTCCGGCTTTGGTGGTCACAGTTGATAATAAAAAAAGGTTTGACAATATTTTAAATGCCATTGTTATCGGTGCGTTTATTCAAGCCGCTATAGTATTAGTGATACATTTTGTGAGTTGTTTTGTTGATAATGGTATAGAGTATTTTTACCAACCCTTGTTGGATCTGCAAATAGGCATAATTAATTTCGTCTCAAACAACGTATACAGAATCTTTATGAGCAGCAGTCCGTACATGATAGCTGCGTGCGGTATACTTTTATTTAAGCAAATAAGCGCCAAACAATTAAAACTAAAATTCATTTTGCCTATTTCATTGTTTTTGTGTTGTATAATACTTTCCTTCACACGTTCACTGTTTGGCTGTGTGTTCGTTGTGTTTGCAAGTGTAATTTTAGCGGTATTCGTGTTTTTCCGCTCAAAGATTAAGCTGATGCTTAAAACACTTGCTTGTGTTTTACTGTCAACCCTGCTTTGTATAAGCATGTTGGAATTTGCTTTTGACGCATCTTATTTCAATTTTGCCGTTTCTCGTACATTTGGCACCCCTGTAAAAATTTCGAGCGTTGTTGTTGCAAAATATAAATTAAAAAATGTTTTCCAACAATATATATTGGGTTCAGGAAATTCTTCGGGTACAGATTTACCTGACACACCGGGATTTGACGATGACGAATTTGATGACAGTGAACTGCTTGCACAAGAACATTATCTTCAAAACACAGGCGATAGCGACAATTTAAGAGCAACCACCAAAAAAGAACTTAAAGAACTGATACTGAAAAATCCTATAATAGGAAATGGTCTTGGTGCTTGTTCTAAAACCCGTAACGGTCCGGATGAATATTTTTATTATGATACGTTGGCAAGAATGGGAATTGTCGGATTGCTACTGTATGTTGCTCCGTTTATATATATACTCATTTATGTACTAAAGAAAAAATCCTTGCTAAGTGTTAATGTCGGTGTTGTATCATTGCTTTGCGGAGCAATGGGATTTTGGGCAATAACATGGTTTAACCCTTGGATGAATGCAGTATTAGGCATTGCGATTTATGCACTAAGCTGTTCTATTATCGAGATATTAAAAAAAGACAGCTTAAAAGTATAATAAATATGTACTTAGATATAAATATATTTATATTTTACATTATTTTTTAAGGAGAAATTATTATGACTATTATCGTTACCGGCGGCGCAGGTTTTATCGGTTCAAACTTTGTTTTCCATATGCTGAATAAGTATCCAAAGTATCGTATTATTTGTCTTGACAAACTCACCTATGCAGGCAATCTCTCAACACTTGCTCCTGTTATGGAAAATCCAAACTTCCGCTTTGTTAAGGCGGACATATGTGACAGAGATGCAGTTTATAAGCTTTTTGAAGAAGAAAAGCCCGATATTGTCGTAAACTTTGCTGCTGAAAGCCATGTTGACCGTTCTATCGAAGATCCCGGTATTTTTTTGCAGACCAATATTATGGGCACACAGGTTTTAATGGATGCTTGTCGCAAATACGGTATTACTCGTTATCATCAGGTGTCCACCGACGAGGTTTACGGAGATTTACCGCTTGATCGTCCCGACCTTTTCTTTACTGAGGAAACACCAATCCACACATCTTCACCTTACTCAAGCTCTAAAGCAGGTGCGGATTTGTTGGTTTTAGCGTATCACCGCACCTTTGGCTTGCCGGTTACTATCAGCCGTTGCTCTAATAACTATGGTCCTTATCATTTCCCCGAAAAATTAATTCCTCTTATGATTGCTAATGCGCTTAACGATAAGCCCCTGCCTGTTTACGGTGAAGGCTTGAACGTTCGCGACTGGCTTTATGTTGAAGACCACTGTAAAGCTATAGATTTGATTATCCACAAAGGCCGCGTTGGTGAGGTTTATAACATCGGCGGTCATAATGAAATGAAAAATATTGATATTGTTAAAATCATCTGTAAGGCTCTTGGCAAGCCCGAAAGTCTGATTACCTATGTTACCGACCGTAAAGGCCATGATATGCGTTATGCTATTGACCCCACAAAAATTCATAACGAGCTCGGTTGGTTGCCTGAAACAAAGTTCGCCGACGGTATCCAGAAGACAATTCAGTGGTATCTTGATAACAAGGAATGGTGGGAAACCATAATTTCAGGCGAATATCAAAATTACTACGATAAAATGTACGGTAACAGATGATGAAGGTTTTTGTAACAGGTGTAGGCGGTCAGTTGGGTTACGATGTAATGCAAGAATTGACCGTTCGTGGCTATGATGCGATAGGAAGCGATATTCTCGATTCCTCAAAATTTAATAATTACGTAAAACTTGATATTACAGACGAAAATGCTGTTGAAAGCACTCTGCTTAAAATAAAGCCCGACGCAGTGGTTCATTGCGCCGCATGGACGGCCGTAGATGCTGCAGAGGATGAAGAGGCCTTTGAAAAGGTATATGCCATAAACGTTTCGGGTACACAAAATATTGCAAAGGCATGTAAAGAGCTTAATTGCAAAATGGTCTATATTTCTACCGATTATGTATTTAACGGCAAGGGCGAAGAGCCTTGGGCTGCTGATTGCAAGGATTATGAGCCTTTAAACGTTTACGGAAAAACTAAGTTGGAGGGCGAATTGGCTGTAAGCAGTCTTTTGGATAAATACTTTATCGTTCGTATAGCATGGGTTTTTGGACTTAATGGTAAAAATTTTATTAAAACCATGCTCAATGTGGGAGCGAAGCATGACACGGTGCGTGTTGTTTGCGACCAGATAGGAACTCCCACCTATGCCTCTGACCTTTCACGTTTATTAGTAGATATGATTGAAACCGAAAAATACGGTTATTATCATGCTACAAATGAAGGTGGATTTATAAGCTGGTATGATTTCACCTGCGAAATTTTTCGTCAGGCAGGCTATAGCACAAAGGTAGTGCCTGTAACCACCGCTGAATACGGCATTTCTAAAGCGGCAAGACCTTTCAACAGCCGTCTTGATAAATCCAAGCTTATCAGCAACGGTTTTAAACCGTTACCGACTTGGCAGGATGCCCTTTCCCGTTATTTAAAAGAAATCGAATAATAATAAAGGCCAAAAATGGCCATGGCTTAAAAATACTTTTGTATTTGAGTGATGTTATAATGAGTTTTGACGTTTCGGTTGTAATTTTAACCTATTTCCCTGATAAAGATAAGCTTCTAAAAACATTAAAATCAGTTTTAATGCAAAAAGACGTTTCGTATGAAATTTTAATTGCAGATGATGGCTCGGATAATTTTTTTCAAAATGATATTGAAGAAATTATGCAACAATTTAGATTTACCGATTTTAAGTTTATTACTCACAACCAAAACCAAGGTACAGTAATTAATTTTTACGATGCCGTAAAGGAAGCGAAGGGCGATGTTATAAAGCCTATTTCACCCGGGGATTATTTGTATAGTGAAGATACTCTTTCGAAGGTTTACAAATTTATGAAAGAGAATGAAGCAGACGTTGCTTTCGGCAATCTTATTTATTATTTTAACCAAGACGAATTTACTGTTTTCAATAAAAAAGAGCCTGTTTGTGATACGCAATATCTTTGCTACGAAAATTATAACAGCAAAAAAATTGCCAAAAGCCTTATAAAATATTCGGATTCGATTTGTGGTGCTTCTCTATTTTATAAATCGTCGGTTTTAAGCGAAGGATTATCTAAAATAGCCGGAACGGTTGTCTATGCCGAAGATTCAATCACGCAAATGTTTGCTTTGTTAGGCAAAAGAATTTTAAAATTGGACGACTTTGTGGTTTTTTACGAATACGGAACAGGAATTTCTACCAATAAAGCCTTTGGTTCTAATCGTATGGTGGAAGACTTTCTCCGTTTTTACAGATTACTTAACAAAATGTTTCCTGAAAACCGTTATGTCAAAAGCGCTATAAAAAAATTTGATTTGATAAGACAAAACAAAAAAATGCAATATTACTTATACCGCTTAATGCAAGTGGATAACAATTTTTATAGCATAAAACAAAAAAATGTTTTAAGAAAGTACAGATGTATAAATTACAATTTGGATTTTTTTAATAAAATAGATAACCTTTAAACTATCAGAAAGGATTTGGGCATAGCATTGTGCCGTAACATAAGTATGGAAATTGTTAAATATACTTTCCCTCCCCATGGAGATGAACGAGGTCAATTAGTTGCTATTGAAGCTTTGAAGGATTTACCTTTTGAATTTAAACGTGTTTACTATATATACGACACTAAACAAGGTGTTCGCCGTGGTTTTCATGCTCATTACGATTTAGAACAAATTTTAATTTGTGTAAGCGGCAGTTGTAAAATACATCTGGATAACGGCTTTGAAACCGCAGAAGTGTTGCTTGATAAGCCACATGAAGGTCTTTACATTGCCAATAATATGTGGCGTGAGATGTACGATTTCACAGAAGATGCCGTGCTTTTAGTAATCGCCTCCCGACCCTATGAAGAGGCTGATTATATTCGTAATTATGACGATTTTATGAAAATGATTAAGGAGCAAAAATGATGAAAATTCCTTTTGTTACATTTAAACCAATGGAACGAGAGTTGGATAAAGAGCTTCGTGCTGCGTTTACTCGTGTTTTTGAAAACAGTTGGTATATTGACGGTGTAGAGGATAAGGCTTTTGAAGAAGCTTTTGCAAAATATTGCAAGGTGGATTACTGTGTAGGCTGCGGAAACGGTCTTGACGCTTTGATGCTTTCTCTTAAAGCACTTGGTGTGGGCAAAGGGGACGAGGTTATCGTTCCTTCCAACACGTTTATTGCAACAGCACTTGCTGTAACCTATGTTGGCGCAACGCCCATTTTTGTTGAGCCGGATATTAATACCTTTAATATCAACCCTACTTTAATAGAGGAAAAAATTACTGCTAAAACAAAGGCTATAATGCCCGTTCACCTTTATGGTCAGGCTTGTGATATGGACCCGATTGTTGCGATTGCCAAAAAACACAATCTTTTTATAGTTGAAGACTGCGCGCAGGCGCACGGTGCCACATATAAAGGCAAAAACATTGGCACCTTCGGCGATGCAGCAGGTTTTAGTTTTTACCCCGGTAAAAACCTGGGTGCTTTAGGTGACGCAGGCGCTACTATTACAAATAATAAGGAATTGGCTGAAAAATTACGCGCATTAGGTAATTACGGTTCGGATTATAAATACCATCATATTTATCAAGGCACAAACTCCCGCCTTGATGAATTACAAGCGGCATTTTTATCTGCAAAAATTCCTTTTATGGATAAAATGAACAAGAACCGTAGAGAAATTGCCAAAAAATATCTTGAAGGAATTAACAACCCGTCAGTTATTTTGCCTTATGTTATGCCTGAGTGTGAACACGTTTGGCACGTTTTCGCTATTCGTTCCGACCGACGTGACGAGCTTGCAAATTACCTTGAAGAAAAAGGAATTGGTGTTAATAAGCACTATCCCATTCCTATGCATATGCAGGAATGCTATAAAGAATTAGGCATTAAGCAGGGCGAGCTTCCCATAGCAGAGGAAATCAGCAGAACACAGCTTAGCTTGCCCCTTTATTACGGAATGACTAACGAGGAAATTGATTATGTCATCGACTGTATTAACCAATTTAAATAATCTTACAAAAAAGAACGAGGCCAAAGAATCTAAGGTAAGAGATTCTAATATAGAACTTTTGCGCATTTTAACAATTTGCGGTGTGGTTATTCTGCATTATAATGGTACACAAGCTTTTTCTTACGTAAACGAAAATTCGTTTAACTATTATCTTTTGTTGGTACTTGAAGGCTTATGTATATGCGCTGTAAATCTTTTTGTGCTTATTTCAGGTTATTTCTTAAGCACAAACGGCAAAAGAAGAGTAATTAAAGCAATAGAGCTTATTGTTCAGGTTGTGGTAATGAATTTGGGAATCCACTTGTTGACTGCAATTTTGTCGGGTGGAGATATTACGGTTAAAAACACCCTATATGCAATGGTTCCTAACAATTACTTCGTTGCTTTTTACGTTACGCTTTACCTTATTTCACCATACATAAACATACTTTTAAACCATTTGAGCGATAAACAGTTTGGTATTCTTGTGGCTTTGTCGGTAGTATTGTTTTCATTTTGGCCCACTTTAGTCGATTCGGTTTCGGCCGAATTAGGCGTTGCATATTCGGGCATATATACCACAAACATAAACGGTAGCCAGCAAGGTTACAGTATTATAAATTTTGCTCTTATGTATTTGATAGGTGCATATTTAAAGCGTAAAGATTTTAATTTTGGCAAATTAAAGCTATTAAGCGTTTTGACGGTTATAATTGCAATACTCACAGTATGGCAATTTTTTCAGTCGTGGATTGCAAGGGCTTATTGTAACCCATTGGTTATTGCACTTGCTGTAATATTGTTTTTGATATTTAAAGATTTTTCTATTAAAAGTAAAATTATTAACAGTCTTGCAAAAGGCGCGTTTACGTGCTTCTTACTGCACGGCCTGTTTTTACCTCGTATCAAAATTGCAAGTGTTGTAAACAAGAATGCACTTATATTGTTAGGGCATATTGTTATAACTGTACCGCTAATCTTTTTAGTATGTTGGGCTTGTTGGTGGGTCTATGATAAAATAAGCGCACCTGTATTCAAGTGGTTGGGCAAAAAGCTTAGCTTTGTTGATAAAATAATTTCGCTTGAAGAATAAATTTACAGAAAGGTAGTGTAATAATGAAGGTGCTCATGGTCGTTAGCTGGTATAGCCCAAAAAATGCTGAAGTTATGTCGGCAGGGGTATTCCATTATGAGCAGTCTATGGCGCTCAAGTCATATTGTGACACGGCACTTTATTACCCTTATGACGAAACACTACCCACTAAGTTTGAAAAAGGCGAAGAAAGAGGTCTTTTAACCTACAGAAGAAGAATCAGCAAGGTGAAAATTCCGAAAATAAGCCTTGCTGCTCAAATTTTGAATATCCTTTGCGACCTAAAGAAAATTTGCAAAGAATTCAAACCCGATATTATTCACGCGCATTGCGCTATTCCGGCAGGCTTTGCGGTTAATTTGTTTGGCAAATTATACGGCATACCGGTTGTTATTACCGAGCATAATCCTATCGAGCATTTTGCGCTTGATAAAAAACTTGTTAAATCGCAGGTTGGTTTTGCATACTCTAACAGCCACGCAAATGTGTGTGTGTCGATTGACTCTATGAATAAAATGAAATCCCACTTCCCTGCTTGTGATTTCAGGGTTATTTATAACGGAATTTATTCACCAAAAGTTGTGGGAAACGATGGAGTGTCTTACCGTATAGACGGTAAGATAAACTGTTGTATAGTAGCCGCTTTTTACAGCAAAGATATCAAGGGCTACCAATATTTAATTCCCGCTATGGCCGAACTTAAAAAACAAGGTGTGCCGATTGTTTTGCACGTTGTCGGTGGCGGCGATTATTTTGATTACTATGTAAGCATGGCAAAAACACTTAACATAGAGGACTCTGTTATTTTCTACGGCAACTGTGAAAAGAAAAAGGTTTATTCCTTGGTTTCACAAATGGATTTCAATATTTCCGCAAGTATTTATGAATGTTCGGGCGTTTCGGTAGAAGAAGCGTTGCTTTTGGGCAGACCTATGCTTGTTACTCGCTCGGGCGGCGCAAATTCGCTTGTTAATGACAAGGTGGCTCTTGTTGTTGACCGAGGCAGCACCGAAGCTTTGATAGACGGTATCGCTAAAATGATAGAAATTCTACCTCAGTTTGACCAAAATGAAATATATAATTACGCTTTTGAAAATTTTGAAATTGACCAGGTAAGTCAAAAATATATGCAACTGTATAACAGTATTTTGGAGAACAAAAAATGAGTAAACAACCGTTGGTTTCAATTATAGTTCCTTGCTATAATCACGAGGATTTTTTGGATGACTGTCTTGGCAGTATTTTGGCTCAAACATACCCTAATATTGAACTTTTGATTTGTGATGACTGTTCTCCCGATAATTCGTATGAAAAAATTCTGTCCTATAAAGAAGAATTAGAAAAAAGATTTGATAACGTTGTAATCATTAAAAACGACGTGAACTGCGGTGTAACTAAAAACGTTAACCGACTGTTAAAACTGGCTAACGGCGAGTTTGTCAAAACTATTGCCAGTGACGACTGTTTGGCACCTGACGCTATTTCTGAAATGTCGGATTTTCTTTTAAAAAATCCTCAGGTAGACGTTGTTGTTTCTAATGGAATAACGGTGTCTGAGGAACAGCACTACCCTGATTTTAGCGGCGATGCTATTTATACTGATTCGCCCGATTTTTCTGAAGACAACTTTTTTACAAGAGTAGCTCGCTGCAACGAAATATCCGCCCCTGCAGCTATGATAAGAATGTCTGTTTATAAAAAATTCGGTATGTATGACGAAAATGTAAAGGTAGAAGATTTTGAATTTTGGCTTAGAGTGTTAAAGCAAAACGAAACAAAATTTGCTTTTTTGGATAAAAATCTTATTTTTTATCGCATTAATCAAAATTCTATGAGCTCTTTGGCATCAAATGCCAATCTTGCAAGAAGAAGAAGGATAATACACTCTTCAGAAATAGATAGTCTTAATAAATATTCCGAATTTTTTAATAAGAATACTTTTGTGGATATCATTTTAAGCCGCACCCTTACAGAACGCGGGTTTGCGATTGTGAACCACCTTTTTGATTATGAAAAAGAATTAACAGAAGAAATAAATCGGTTTTTTAGCGCAAATAAACTGCCTTTAAAAATAGCAATTAAATATAGATTGATTTATATAAAACAGTCAATAAGAAAATTAATTAAAAAATAATGAGAGGAGAGAGTGCAAATGACGCATAGTAGTAAGATAATACGAAATTCCGTGTTCAGCATTTTAAATAAGATAGTCACTATCTTACTTGCGTTTGTTTCAAGAAAACTCTTTATAATGTTCTTAACCGAAGAGTTGTTGGGACTTAACTCTCTTTTCGCTGACCTTTTAGGGCTTCTTAATCTTGCAGATATGGGACTTGGTGTAGCCGTTCAGTTTAATTTGTATAAACCCATTGCTGAAAAAGACTATGAAAAAATAGGGAAAATTCTTAATGCCACAAAGAAAATTTACAACATTGTTGGAATTGGTATGATTGCGGCAGGCGTAATTTTAAGCTTCTTTATTCAGTTTTTAATAAAAGAAAACCCTTATTCGCAAGGCTTTTTACAAGCTGTATTTATCATTAATGTAATAAGCAGTGCCGCAAGCTACTTTTTTGTTCACAAAAGAATTTATCTTCAAGCGTGCGAAGAATTACATTTAATGTATATAATTGATACCGTAATAAATATATTAGGCTCAGTGCTTAGAATAGTTGCTGTTGCAATATTTAAAAATTATTATATATTCGTACTTCTGTCTGCGGCACAGGTGCTTATTTCAAACTTTGTCGTAAGTTATTACTGTGATAAAAAGCATAAATATTTAAAGGATATAAAAGGCTTTACAAAAGAAGAAACAAAGCCTTTGTTCGCAAATATAAAACAACTTATTCCAAACAAAATAAGCGCTTATGTTTTTTCTAATACCGACAATACAATAATATCTGTTTTCTTAGGCCTTTCAAGTGTAACTCTTTTTACTAACTATAACAGTATCGTATTGCAGCTTTTCACCCTTGCTACAATGCTTGCAGGTGTTATAAGAGCGGCATTCGGTAACGTTTTGCAAGAAACTGATGATAAGCAAAGACATATGTTTTTACTAAAAAGTTATCAGATTTTTCAATTTATCTATTCATCCTTCTGCGCGGTAGAATTAATGCTTTTGCTTGACGATTTTGTGTTACTTTGGTATGGAGAAAAATTCGTTGCGCCACTTGCGTTCGTTGTGATTTTGGTGTTTGATTTCTTCCTGCACAGTATGTATCAGCCGTTATCTATTATGCTTGAAGTTTTAGGTGAATTCCGTTCGCTCAAACGCCAAGAAATCTTTGCTATGATAGTTAATATTGTGATTTCAATAGGCCTTATTTTCCCGTTCGGTATAATAGGTCCTATATTTGGAACCCTTGTTGTAGATATACTTACAACTATTTTTAGAATTTATTCGGTAATTTATAAATATTACCGAGAATACCTTTGGGCTTATATTAAGAACTACACCTTATACACCTTAATTTTCTTGATTGAATTGGTTGGTATTTACGGCTTATTTGAATGGATTGATTTAACACCGTCTGTTCCTGTATTCTTACTAAAGGGTGTTGTTTGCGCAATAATTATAGTAATCGCAACCCTGCTATTCTTTTGGCGCCAAGAAGAGTTTAAATACCTTAAAGACCGCTTAATTCACCTTGGAAGGTAATAGCAAAATGAAGGAAAAATTACAATCTACCCTTTCGGATTTTAAAGCAGCAATAAAACTGCTTTTACAAAACAATAAAAAAAGAAAACCTGGACCTATAAGAGTTGGTTTTATAGGTCAGTATATTCCTGCTTGGAACAAGGTTGAGGGCTTGTACCGTGAAATGCTTACGGATAGCCGTTTTGAACCCGTCGTTATATGTGTTCCTTCCGGCATTTCTGAACACAAGCTTAACAACCCTGATTCTTTGGAAAACGATACTTACGAATATTACAAAAATAACGGTTATAATGCCGTAAACGCATTAATCGGTAAAAATGCGTGGTTGGATTTAGAAACGCTTGATTTAGATTATGTTTTTTACCAACGCCCTTATAATTATCATTTGCCGGAGCAATATTCAAGTAGCGTTGTATCAAAATATGCTAAAATATGTGTAGTGCTTTATTGCGTAATTATGGTTGAGGAAGACATTGCTATTTGCTTAAAAAGAGATTTTTTCCGTAATGTTTACTGCTATTTTGCAGATAGCCTTTACGTAGCAAAAGCAAATCGTAAAAACTTTAGATTGTCGCATTTATTAGGCATTCAAAAAAGCCTTTATTACGGCAACCCATCATCACAACATATTTTAGCGCAAAAAAACACTAAAACTGATGCTTGGGATGCCATCGGTGGCAAATTTAAGGTTATGTGGACGCCGCGTTGGACTACGGATTTGAAATTAGGCGGCACAAATTTCTTTGAATATAAAGACTTTTTCTTGGAATTCGCAAAAGAAAATCCAAAGGCATCGGTTATGTTAAGACCTCACCCCTTGGCTTTTGAAAATTTTATAAAATCAGGAGATATGACGCAAGAGGAAGCCGACTCATATAAAGAAACCTGCAATATTCTTCCTAACGTTGAAATCGATACAAGAAAAGACTATATAACTACTATGTGGAGCTCCGATGTTTTGGTGGGAGATGTTTCGGGAATTTTGCCCGAATATTTTATAATGAATAAGCCACTCATTTTCTGTGCTTCAAATATGATATTGAAGCCTACCGAATTTACAAAGCGTATGTTTGAGGGATGCTATATTGTGAACAATAAGCAAGAGCTGGAAGAATGCCTTACATCGCTTATGAACGGCATTGACACGCTCAAAGAAAAACGTGTCGAAATAATAAACGAACTTTTTACAAATAAGTTGGACACTTGTGTTAACGATATTTTAAACCAACTGACAAGCAATGTAAAATAAATGGAGATTTTGAATATGAAATTAAGACAGTTACAGCTTAAAGATGCACCACTGATGCTTGAATGGATGCACGACGAAAGTGTTGTAGAAAACCTTTCTGCAAATTTTGGCGCAAAAAAATTGTCAGACTGCGAAGCTTTTATTAAGGCAAGTAAAGAAGATGA
>JAZRNK010000013.1:0-2891 GCA_045648145.1 Acutalibacteraceae bacterium
TACGTTAAGGTGGGCGGTTACTTTTTAGCCATGAAGGGCGCTACCGCAACGGAAGAATGTGAGCAGGCAAAAAACGCAATTAAGCTTTTAGGCGGTAGTTTAGAAGCTTTAGAATGTTACGATTTATTGGATTGCGGCGCCCGTGGCATTATAAAGGTTAAAAAGACGTCGCAGACTTTGACAAAATACCCCAGAAACGCAGGAAAAATTTCAAAACAACCGTTATAAAACAAAGAATCGGACAAGTTATTGTCCGATTTTTTGTTACGCTTTTTCTTGCCAATTTTTCTTTTTGGCGTTATGATAAGGACGTGGTCAGGAGGAGATACAAGGATGTTTGAAATGATAAAAAGCAGTCGCAAACTAATATCGCTTTCTCCCGAAAAAATTTGTCCGTCACCCTTTCAGCCCCGTCGTGAATTTGATTATTACGAGCTGTTGGAGTTGTCGGCAAGTATTCAGAAAAACGGGCTTATTCAACCCATAACCGTAAGGCGAGTGGGCGAACGCTACGAATTGATTTCGGGCGAGAGGCGGCTTAAGGCCTGTGTATTTGCAGGACTCAAAACAGTTCCTTGTATTCTTATTAATGCTTCTGACCGTGAAAGCTCGCTGATGTGCTTGATTGAAAACATTCAGCGTACTGACCTCAATTTTTTTGAGGAGGCCGACGGCATAAAAAGGCTGATGAGTGATTTTTCACTTTCGCAGCAGGAGGTTTCCGAAAAGTTAGGTATTGCGCAGTCGACGCTTTCTAACAAGCTAAGGCTATTGAAATTAACACGTGAGCAACGCGAAAAGGTGTTGTCTGCCAAATTGAAGGAGCGACACGCGAGGGCTATAATCCGGTTGCCCGAGCATTTGCGTGACGAGGTGCTTAATCGCGTTATTGCCGAGCAGTTGTCGCTTAACGACACCGAAAGCTTGGTGGAAGAAATACTGACACCTCAAAAGGCGGTAGCAAAGCCTCTAAGGCTTGGTAAGGTTGGTGACATAAGGATATTTTCCAACAGTATTTCGAGGATAATCGGAACTATGAGGCGGTCAGGTCTTGATGCTAAAAGCCACAAAAACGAGACCGACAGCTATATTGAGTACACTATAATTATTCCGAAAGAGCGTGACAAGACCGCCATTTAATTTACCCACCCATATTCATCCCCATACAACGAAGCACCGCTGTGTCTTTTTTAAGGCGTGGCGGTGTTTCGTATTTGCACTTGAAAATTTTTATTGTTTGTGGTTTAATGATAGTATAGAATTTTTAGAAAGGGGATAGTGCTATGAGTTCGCCACTTGCAGACAGAATAAGGCCACAGACCTTAAGTGACGTGGTTGGTCAAAAGCATTTGTTGGGCGAGGGTAAGCCGCTTAAAAGAATTATAGAGTCGGGCACTATTCCCAACCTAATTTTTTACGGTCCATCGGGTGTCGGCAAGACGACATTGGCTAGTATTATTGCCAAAAACAGCGGAAAAAGGCTTTACAAGCTTAACGCAACTACAGCCTCGACTGCCGACATTAGAGAAATGCTTTCGTCGGTCGAAATGTTGGGCGGTGACAACGGCATTTTACTTTATCTTGACGAGATACAGTATTTCAATAAAAAGCAGCAGCAGACCTTACTTGAAAGCATTGAAAACGGCAACATTACGCTGATTGCGTCGACCACCGAAAACCCGTATTTTTACGTTTATAACGCAATATTAAGCCGTTCAACTGTATTTGAATTCAAGCAGCTTTCGGCTGAGGATATTCGACCTGCCGTAGTTCGCGGGTTTGACATTTGCAGTGACGAGCAGGGTGTTAAGATTACACTTGAGGACGGTGTTTTAGACGTTATTAGCCGTGGCTGTGGCGGTGACGTACGAAAGGCGCTTAACACGGTTGAGCTTTGCGTTTTATCGTCTGAGCGTTCGGACGACGAGGTTAAGGTGGCTTTAGAAACGGCTAAAGCGTTAACCCAAAAAAGTGCTATGCGGTACGACCGCGAGGGTGACGAGCATTACGACATTGTATCGGCTTACCAAAAATCGATGCGTGGCAGTGACCCGCAGGCAGCAATACATTATCTCGCAAGACTTTTAGAGTCGGGGGACTTGCCGTCGGCCTGCAGGCGATTGCTTGTTTGTGCCAACGAGGACGTTGGACTTGCCAATCCGCAAATTATTCCCATTGTTAAGGCGGCGGTTGACACTGCTTTGGCAGTAGGACTCCCTGAAGCGAGGCTGCCGCTTGCCAACGCGGTTATTTTGGTGGCGATTAGTCCTAAATCCAACTCGGCTCACGATGCTATAAATGCCGCTATGGCCGATTTGCAAAAGGGCAACAGCGGACCTATTCCGCGACAGCTTCAAAACAAGCATTTTGACGGTGACGATGCCGAAATTAAAGGGCAAAATTACCTTTATCCACACGAGTTTCCTAATCATTACGTTGAACAACAATATCTGCCGGATAAAATAAAAAACAATATTTATTACGAATTCGGTGATAATAAAACGGAACAGGCATATAAAGAATATTGGAGTAAAATTAAAAAATAGCCGTCCGAGGTTTGAGTAATGACCTTTTATTTACACAAAAACGTTTTAAAATTATGGCAATTTTCGGCGGCGGTAGTTTTTACCGCCGTCTTTTTATGTTTGCTTTTTTTAAATTTAGGCAGATTGGCTGTTCTTATAGCAGTCGTTTTATCAATTCTGTTTTGTTTTGTCACCTTTTTATATTTACCGAGGCTTTTTAAAGCCACCGTAATAGAGGTTAAAAACGGAAAAATATATTGCTCTAAGGGTTTGATTTTTAAAAGAGAGTTTATTTTTCCAAATTCGAGAACGATTTATTTACAGGTGTTAAGGCTACCGATTATTTGCAATTTTGGGCTTTATGCA
>JAZRNK010000014.1:0-4084 GCA_045648145.1 Acutalibacteraceae bacterium
TTCGTCCGCCTCATGCTTTTCTTTTAAAGCATTAAGCTTTTCGGCACCCAACTTCACATCGAGTACAGGCAAAAGTACTACACTATACGGCTTATCTTTAGATACAGTATACTTTATCGCGTTTATATCATCATATTTAACTGTTTCTATTTTCAAATTCCAATTTTTAAAGGTCGCTTCTGCCGAAAGATTATAAAAATCCAATAATCTGTTGTCAGCAAAAGTAAAATTGAAGTGACCAACAGCAAAAAGTGATAATAACGAACAAAACAATCCATATCCCTCAACAGAACCTATATCCTCAACATCATCAGTTTCCAATTCGCTCTGTTTAGTATCAGCAAGCCACTTTAACATGAGATAAATCCGATGATAATCCTTATGCATACGGAAAACATTGGTTTTCTTCAAGGTAAATTTGCCTGTGCTACGTTTACAATACTTGTATATAGGACTGTTTAAACGTGAACGAATAACTCGGTCAATAAATAAAAGCTTGTCAAGACAGCCTTCGGCAGCAAAACTATGCTTAGCATAATCTCGCACATAACCTGTGTGTAATTTACCTATGCTTAAAAAATACGAGGTGTGATTTTCTCTTTCAAGCAGGTTGAACGTCAGGTCACGATTGGCAAACATTATGTTGTTAAGCAACCTTATATTTTTACCCACAAGCCGCAAAATCATATCTATTGCTTTCGTGAAAATTATGTTTTCATAAATCGCGTAATTGTCCTGATTGTCCTGTGTCAAAAGCTTTCTCGGTTTCAATCCACTTTTTGTGATGTTTTCCCACAACTCACTATGAATAGCTGCATAAGAAACTGTCTCATTATTTATCACACGAACCGATTCAACAGGCAATATTTCAGAAGACGTTTTTATGCGGGTTATTGGATTGGCAAAAATTCTCTTTATTGCAGGTAAAGTGCTTATAATAATATCTAATGTTTCATTAAGAAAATCAAAATCGAAATTCTCAGGCAACGCAAACAAATTTACCTTGTGCAAAATACTTGCATCAAACTGAAGATAATTAATACCTTTGTTTTCCTGACAAAACTGTATTATCTGAGCATAATCGTCTTCTGCATCGAGGGTTGTTTTCTTAAATTCTACGCTCGACTGCATAATTAATCCTCATTAAGCTTCAAAATGAATTCACTACATCTATGAAGACCTAATTTTTCAAATTTTGCGGCAAGCTGCGTCTTATTTTCTACATTTTTAAATTCAAGCTTGCTTACAACCTTGCTAAGCAAAATTCTCTCTACTGCATCACCTAATACTGCATCAGGAGAAGCAAAACATGAGCAATATACACTTACAAAGCTTTCAATTTGATTGGCAATACGGTTACCAAACGAAATGTTGTATGGCTCTAAAAGAGCTTCAACCTCTTTAATTATTGGATAATTATCAATGTTAAAACGCACCGATGACTTTGCTTTATTTATCATCTCAATAAATATATCAACCGAAACAAAGCGTTGAGGAATAGGTGCACCATAGGTCAACGGCTTGGCGGCACGCTTGTTGAAATTCATTGTATGCGCACGGTCATAAACCTTATCACTTATTTCAAAAGTACTTTCGTCGCGGTTTGCTGTACCAATAAACCATATATTGTTTGGCACCTTGAGAGTATGACCCTCAGTAAGCTGTGAATAAGTTCGGTAACTTCCGTTTTCAGCGCGACGCAAACCAACATTCAACAATTTGATATAACGATTTTCTTCCTCGTTTTCCATCAACGACAGAAAATCTGAGAAATAGTACTCAATACGGCTAAGATTCATTTCATCAAGCACTATAAATGTTATTGTTTCAGGATTAAACTTAGCTTTATACAATGCTTGTGTAAATTTTTTAGGTGTATAGGTTTTACTAAACTCATTATAATAACCCAACAACTCATTTTTATCTCGCCAAGAAGACTCAACCTCAACGATTTCACAGTTGCCCAAAACAGCCTCTGCAAAAATTTTAGGTAAGCTTGTTTTACCGGTACCGCTCATACCCTGTAATATCGAAAGCCTGGTTGCACCTAAACCGGCAATAAACGTTGCTATATCTTCAGGCGTGTAAGACAAATGCAAACGACTATCTCTTGCATAATTGACAACAAATTGTACCAACTGAGGTAAGGTCGGAGACTGAAACTCAAGCTGCTTCTTTTCTTCCTCTTGTTCCCTTAACATAACGGCTTTTTTGTCAAGCTCAGTAAATGCCGGGCATGGATCAAACTCGGCTGATGTAGGTTCACTAACCTCACTTGAGCTATCAAAGCTCGAAACTGTTGACTGTGGTTTGCCATAATATGTGTTGGCTGCCAAAACAGGTGTTTCGCCAACCACACCTCTCGAATAAGGCTTTCTGATAAGTGCCACTAAACAAATGGCCATAACTCCAATAGCCCAATAAAACGCTTGGCTCTCGATTATATATTCAATAGAAGAATAGTTCTTGCCAAGAATAGCATTAACAAGTCCCATGATTTTTTCTTCATTAATTCGCTGAACCATCTCATAATACTTACCAAACATACCTATAAGCAATGAGAATGCCGCACTACTAATAAGCTGAGCCAGCGCTATTTTGAAAAACAACTTTGATTTGCTTATTAAAGCAACCAAGGATGCAACAAGCAACGCCGAGCAAACAGCAAATATTATTAATATAACAAATGCCACTAATTGAAAACCCGAATCAAAATTATTATAGTTTTTCAAAACTTCATAACCGTTTAAGAATACGTCTTCTCCTATCGAAGGCTTGCTGATAGTTACTTTGAGTATATCCGAAAAAGCCGCAACAATGGTTACAATGGCGGCAAGACTCGAATATATAAACATCTCTATTCTTGCAGCAGTTGCCGTTTTTTCGATATTTGATTCAACAGTTGGTACAAACCTACTTGTAATCGCGGCGCATACAATCAACGCCGTTATTGAAAACAAAAGCGGAATATAACTAATGGTGGAATATTCATTTTCAGGAACAGTATTAAACGAACAAGTAGCTACTCCCATAAAGAAATATCCGCCTGTAACTGCAGCACTGAAAACGGAAATACTTTTGGCTTTTTTAACAAAAACTGTATCTTCCGAATTATAATTAGCAAAGCAGGTAAACAGCATCTTAACTGCAACCGCAGATAAAACAAAAACTAACGCAAAAAGTGCAAGACAAAGAACGTTATCTTCTCCCGAGCTGGTAAAGCAAACAGGAACAACCGAGAAAACATCTCCATCAGAAACATAAGAAAATAACGGAACAAACAACAAAACAAAAATTGCAAAAACACTTATACAGCTAAGAACTAATAACAACCTTTTCAATTTGTAGTCAGAATTTTTCAATTTGCTTGACTTTTTGTCAGAGCCAAAAATCGCAACCACAATGCCGAAAACAAATCCTATTGATGCAAAAACAAGCGCAACTATAGGCAAAGCGTTGCTATAAAGAATCAAAAATACCGCGTCTACAACATAAAACAATAGTTGAGTGCAAAACATAACCGCCAACGGCCACATTTTAAACTTCTTTCCAAAAAGTGAATTTACAACTCCCACTAAAGTCACAGCAACATTAACAACAAAAAGCAATATGAGCACCATACATGCCGTAGGAATAAAATCATCTCCACCGATCACAAATGACGCCGTACTCCACAAGCTTTCATCGGTTGAAATAGCAGCGGAGGATAACGTGATAATGTTGAAAATAACACCTAATAAAAGGCTGAGACTACAAACAAAACCCGTAATCTTTCTGTCCAATATTTTACTTAATGCTCCCATTGCCAAGCCTGCTTTCTTTTTATGTAATGTAACTAATAATATATTAACAAAATATACATAATCTGTCAATATTTATGTGTCTGCTCACTTGTTTGATATAAGCAAAATAAAAAAAGCTGAAGTCAACGACTTCGGCTTTTATTTTTATATATTCAGTTCTTTTTCCATTTTGTCTGTAATTGTCTTCATCTGTCTAATACAGTTTCGACCATAATTTGTAAGCTCATCGTTCTTGCGACATCTTGAAATGTTTGGAGTTTCTATTCCACACAAGCACATGT
>JAZRNK010000015.1:0-24547 GCA_045648145.1 Acutalibacteraceae bacterium
CAACTGTAAGCGTGACGGTGTAGAGGTGATTTCTGAGCATACAGAATACCGAATTAAGTCTGAAAACGGCAATGTTTATATTAACGGTGGAAGAAACTATTCGACAGCTCGTGCTGTTGAAATATTTACTGAGCTTTTGCAAAAGAGTGACGACGTAAAGATTGAAAATGTTAGCGGAAATACTGCCGATGGTAAAGGTTCAGATGGCTATCGACTTGTCTGGAATGACGAATTTGAAACGTTAGATAAAGATTCTTGGTACATTATGAACGGGGATTCAGGTCACTACGGTTGGTATGGTAAATGTCCATTCCGTTCAGGCTCACCCGAGAATGTTTTTGTAAAAGATGGAAATTTTCATCTTCGTGCTTCGTATGACGATAAAAATTTTTATGGCTCCTATTTAACTTCATCTCCGGCAATGGAGTTTAACAAAGGCTATATGGAAATTAGCGCCCGTATTGCCGACGGTGACGGCATTTGGGACGGCTTTTGGACCTGGAATAATAATCCCGAACATCTTGAGTTCGACATTATGGAGAGCTGGAGTGGCGGCAAATATTTTGTTAGCTACGTTCACGAATTTGAGGGCGGAAAGCATATTCCAATGTTTGGAGAAGATAAACACGACCCCAACCATGTTGTGTTTGCACACTTTTCAGATTTTGGAGATAAGATTTGGGGTATAAACGGTCACGAAAGCGTTATGGATTGGGATGCTTATTGGAAACCTGACTTTCCAAATATGCATAACGAATATCATACCTTTGGCTGTGAATGGGATGATGAATCGGTCAAGTTCTACCGTGACGGCGAGCTGACGCTTAATTGGGTCTATAAGGGTACACCTAAAGAGTATCTTTATTCAACACCAACTTTCTTTATTTTAAGCATGCTGGTTGGTTCAAACTATGCAAAGCAACCTGACAGTGACCCTGAAAGCAAATCGGGTGTTAAGAAGCCTAAACTGGATAAGGATTATTGGAAAGACGACCGTTGCGAGTTTATAATTGATTACATTCAGCTTTTCCAAAAAGACGGTCAATATCTTAAAATCAAGAACAAAAAAGAAGATTAATGGTTGAATTCGGTCTGCACATCAAAATTTTTTGATGTGCAGATTTTTTATTTGAATTTGCGGTAATCATTTAATTGACTTTATTGCTGTTATAATGTAAAATAAATATAAATATAATGCCGTAGTAGGCTTGGAACGGAGTGTCAAAAAAATGAAGCCGGTTTTTAAAAGAATTCTACTTAAATTAAGCGGTGAGGTGCTCGCCGGAGAACAGAAAACAGGTATAGATTTTAAAATGGTTGAAATTGTTTGCGAACGCATAAAAAAATGCGTTGAAGCAGGCGTTGAGGTTGGTATAGTTATTGGCGGCGGTAATTTCTGGCGCGGAAGGTCAAGCGGCAATATGGACCGTAACACTGCCGACAGTATGGGAATGTTAGCCACCGTTATTAACTGCTTGGGTGTTAGTGATACCTTGCAGCAGATGGGTGTTAAGGCTTCGGTAATGTCGGCTGTTGAAATGAACAAGATTGCTGATTTCTTTACCGCACGTGAAGCAAAAAAACGTCTTGAAAACAAAGAGGTTGTGCTTTTTGCCGCAGGAACAGGCAGTCCGTTCTTCTCGACCGATACGGGCGCTGCTTTAAGAGCTGCCGAGATTGAAGCTGACGTTATTTTTAAGGCTACCAATGTTGACGGTGTTTATGATAAAGACCCCAATAAGTTTTCGAATGCCGTTAAATATGACACCTTGAGTCATTCAGAGGTTCTGGCTAAGGATTTGCACGTTATGGATGCCGCAGCCGCCTCACTTTGCCGCGACCGTGACATAAACATTTTGGTCTTTAATCTTAACGATCCCGATAACATTGTCCGTGCAGTTATGGGCGAGAAAATTGGAACCTTAGTTAAATAAGATATTTGGAGGTAAATATATGAAAACAGTTTTAGCTACAACAGAAGAAAAAATGAATAAAAGTATAGATGCAGTTATGCGTGAGTTTGCATCAATCAGAGCAGGTCGTGCAAATCCTTCTGTTCTTGATAAAATTTCGGTAGATTACTACGGCTGTCCCACACCGGTTAATCAGTTGGCTGCCGTTTCGGTTGCCGAAGCAAGAGTGCTTCAAATTCAACCGTATGATGCAACAGTTCTTAAGGCTATAGAAAAGGCTATTCAAATTTCGGATATTGGCATTAATCCTCAGAATGACGGTAGAGTTATTCGTCTTATTTTCCCGCCGCTTACCGAGGAAAGACGTAAAGAAATCGTTAAGGATGTCAGGAAAATATCCGAGGACGGTAAGGTTGCTATTCGTTCTATCAGACGTGATGCTATTGAAAAGCTTAAGGCTTTAAAGAAAAACAGTGAAATCACCGAGGATGACCAGGCGAACGGTGAAAAGAAAATTCAGAATTTGACCGATAAGTTCTGTAAAGAAACAGACGATCTTACGGTTGCCAAAGAAAAGGAAATAATGGAAATCTAATTTTCACCCATCAGAGTTATCTCTGATGGGATTTTGGAATGGTGGGGTAATTATTGAGTCTTTTTAAAGCAAAAAACGATGATAAAGGCCGTGTTTTGCCACAACATATCGGCATTATTATGGATGGTAACGGCAGATGGGCAAAAAAACGGATGTTGCCGCGCTCAGCAGGTCATGCTGCCGGCTCTGAAAATTTTAAAACCATTGCAAGATATTGTAATAAAATCGGTATTAGATATCTGACGGTTTATGCTTTTTCAACTGAAAATTGGAAAAGGCCTAAAAAAGAAGTTGATGGAATTATGGATTTGCTTCGCAAATACCTTAAGGATTCGTCAAACTTTAAAAGTGAAAATATCCGTCTTAAATTTATTGGCGAGTTATCGGTTTTGCCTGAGGATATCAAAGAACTGATAAAACAAGCCGAGTTTGACTCTAAGGATGCTACGGGTCTTACGGTAAATTTGGCGGTCAACTACGGCGGCAGAGATGAGATTTTGCATGCCGTTAAAAGCATCTGCTCGGATGTGAAAAGCGGTAAGATGTCGGTTGATGATGTTACAGAGGATACTATTTCTGAGAGGCTTTACACGAGTGACCAGCCCGAGCCTGATTTTATTATAAGACCGAGTGGTGAATATCGCCTTTCAAATTTCCTTGTATGGCAGTCTGCTTATGCAGAGTTTTGGTATTCAGACGTTTTATGGCCCGACTTTTCAAGTGATGACCTTGAAATAGCCATTGACGATTTTAACAAGAGAAACCGCAGATTTGGCGGCGTTGAGGAAGAAGATAAATGAAAACCCGTATTATTTCAGCAATAATTGGTATTATTTTGTTTTGTGCAGTTATAGCCTTATCTTTAATAATATCACCTATGATATTGTGTGTTGCATTGGCTATTGTCGGTGCTATCGGTGTATATGAGGCTTTGGTGAGCACAAAATACGTTAAATCAAAGTTTTTAATTTATAGCAGTCTTGCGTATGCGCTTTTAATGCCATTTTTCTATAGCGGTGATATTCCCGTAGGTCACGAAGCGTTGTTGGTGGTTTATGGTTTTTTACTTTTTACCGTAGGTATGTTCAGACACAAAAGTATAGAACCGACCGAAATCACCTATGCTTTTAGTATGACGGTCGTTATTACTTTCTGCTTTTGGGCAATGTCGGCGGTATTCAGCAGTAAGGACGGACACGGTCTGTTTTATCTTATACTTGTTTTTCTTGCCGCGTGGGCGTGTGATACAGGCGCATATTTTTCGGGTTATTTTTTCGGAAAGCACAAAATGGCACCTGAAATCAGCCCTAAGAAAACTATTGAGGGTGCAATCGGCGGCGTTATTTTTGATATGATTTGTATGTTTGTGGCTTGTTTGATCTTCAATAAGGTGACGGATTTTACTGCCAACACAATACTTTTGGTGGCTTTGACACCCATTTTAGCCTTTACCGGTATGATTGGCGACCTTATAGCGTCATATATCAAACGTGCGTGTGACATAAAGGATTATGGCAACATAATGCCCGGTCATGGCGGTATTCTTGACAGATTTGACAGCGTAATGACGGTTGTTCCCTTTATGTATATTATAGTTACAAACTTAAATGTTGTAATTTAATATCCGGAGGAGAAATATGGATAAAAACATTGCCATTTTAGGCTCGACTGGTTCTATTGGAACACAAAGTCTTGAGGTTGCTAAAAAGCACGGATTTAAGGTGTCGGCTTTGGCAGCGGCAAGTAACATAAAGCTGCTTGAACAGCAGATAAGAGAGTTTAAGCCTCAAAAAGCGGCCGTTATGGATGAAACTTTAGGAAAACAGTTGAAATTGATGGTTGCCGACACACAAACAGAGGTTACCTTTGGTGAAAAAGCTATTATTGATTTGGCTGCTGAAAATGATGCTGATACGGTTATAAATTCTATTGTTGGTATAGCCGGTTTAAAGCCGACTTTGGCGGCGATAAATGCAGGTAAGGATATAGCCTTGGCTAACAAGGAAACATTAGTGACTGCGGGCACACTTGTTAAAAAGGCAGTGCACGAAAAGGGCGTTAAGCTTTTGCCTGTGGATAGTGAACATTCGGCAATTTTCCAGTGTTTACAGGGTGTACCCGACGGCGCTTTAAAGAGAATTTTGTTAACTGCTTCGGGTGGTCCTTTCTTTAACAAAACTCAAGATGAGCTTAAAAACGTAACGGCGGCTGATGCTCTGAAGCATCCTAATTGGGATATGGGGCAAAAAATAACCATTGATTCTGCTACCTTAATGAATAAGGGATTAGAGGTTATTGAGGCGGTACATCTTTTTGATGTTTCTGCTGATGATATTACGGTGGTAGTTCACCGACAGAGCATAATACATTCGGCTATCGAGCTGGTTGACGGCGGAGTTATTGCTCAACTCGGCACACCCGATATGAAGTTACCGATACAGTATGCGTTGACCTATCCGCAAAGGTATGAATGTCCGTGTGGAAAGCTTGATTTGTTTAAAATCGGTACCTTTACCTTCCACGAGCCCGATTTTGAAACCTTCCGTTGTTTACCTGCCTGTATTGAGGCAATAAAACAGGGTGGACTCAAGCCTGCGGCGGTAAACGGTGCTAACGAAGTGGCGGTAAGGTTGTTTTTAGAGGGCAAAATAGGATTTTTGCAAATAGGTGAAATTGTATGCGCGGCGCTTGAAAATCAAAAGAAGGTTGAAACCTATTCGGTCGAGGACGTTTTTGAAGCCGACAGAATAGCAAGAGAGTTGGCATATAAATTTGTTTAATGTATTAACATTTTGCGGCGTGTTAAAAATAAATTGTGTATCATAATATTTGGTACAGTTTTAAAGTTTAGGTGAGTGTTTTTAATGGTATTGAACGTGCTGGCAAAATTAGGCAATATCTGGGGCTCGGTTTGGCCTTATTTGGTTGCTATTCTTTTGTTTTTGTTTATGATATTTATTCATGAATTCGGTCACTTTTTGGCTGCTAAGTTGACGGGTGTCAGGGTTAATGAATTTGCGATTGGCTTTGGTCCGACTATTTTTAAAAAGCAGGGCAAAGAGACCTTGTATTCACTTCGTGCCGTGCCCTTTGGCGGATTCTGTGCAATGGAGGGCGAGGACGAAAGTAGTGAAAATCTGCGTGCTTTTTGCAACAAAAGCGCTTTTAAAAGGCTTATAATTATCGTTGCCGGTGCGTTTTTTAATTTGGTTTTAGGATTTGTCTTGGTTATGATAACATTGGCACCTGCTCAAGCCTATTACACTACTACTGTCGGTGCTTTTGCTGAAAATGCTTTAAGTCAGCAAAGCGGTCTTCAGGTAGGCGATGAGATACTGTCGGTCAACGGCCGAAGCGTTTACACTATTAACGATTTAAGCTATTGCTTAAGTAACGTCAGCGGTGATACGCTTCAGATGAAGGTAAAACGTGACGGTCAGAAAAAGGATATTAACGTAAAGTTTGAAACCGAGGTAATCGACGGTATTAATTATGTCGATATTGACTTTGGATTGGATGTTGAAAAGAAAACTTTTTCTACCTTTATTTCTCAGTCGTTTAAAAGAACGGTGTCGTATGCCAAGATTGTTTGGTTTTCGCTTATCGATTTGATAACGGGTAAATACGGCATAAGCGCAGTTTCGGGGCCTGTAGGTGTTACGGCGGCTATTGGTAGCGTTGCAAAGCAGGGCATTATGGACCTGTTGCCAATGGTGGCACTTATAACCATAAATTTAGGCGTATTTAATCTTCTGCCCGTACCTGCATTGGATGGTGGCAGAGCGTTTTTCCTTTTTATTGAAATGATTATAAGGCGTCCCATACCGCGTAAGTTTGAGTCGGTAGTTCACGCAGTAGGACTTGTGCTTTTGTTGGGATTAATTGCAATAATAACCTTAAAGGATATAATAGGATTTTTTTAAGAGGGTGATTTAATGTATCTTCACAATGAAACAAAAACTGTATACGTTGGTAATGTTGCCATAGGTGGAGGTAACCCTATATCCATTCAGTCAATGCTTAATACTCCGTCTTATGATATTGAGAAAAGTGTTGAGCAGGCTATTCAATTAGAAAAAGCAGGCTGCGATATTATCCGCGCCGCTATTCCCGATATGGAGGCGGTTAAGCTTATTCCTGCTTTAAAGCAGGCGGTCAAAACACCGATAGTTGCAGACATTCATTTTGATTACCGTTTGGCGTTGGAGTCGATTGCTGCCGGTGTTGATAAAATCCGTATAAATCCCGGTAATATTGGTGACGACCAAAGGGTTAAAGTGGTTGCCGATGCGTGTAAAATGAAGAATATTCCTATAAGAATTGGGGTTAATTCGGGCTCGTTAGAAAAGGAAATTTTGGCAAAATACGGCGCGCCTACTGCCGATGCTTTGGTTGAAAGTGCTCTTTACCACGCTTCGCTTTTGGAGAAGTTCGATTTTGATAATATTGTTATTTCGATAAAATCTTCCACCGTACCGACGATGTATAATGCATATTTAAAGGCGGCTGAAAGCTGTAATTATCCGTTACATTTGGGCGTTACCGAGGCAGGTACCGAAAGAAGCGGAATTATTGCTTCAAGTGCAGGTATAGGCGGCTTGTTGCTTAGAGGTATCGGCGATACAATCCGCGTATCCTTAACTGATTCTCCTGTAAAAGAGGTTAAAGCGGCAAAGGATATACTTCGCTCTGTCGGTATGAGAACAGGTGGGGTAAAGCTGGTTTCTTGTCCAACCTGTGGCAGAACACGAATAAATCTTATAGAAATTGCTAAAAAGGCAGAAGAATTGTTGGAAAACTGCGAAAAAAATATTACTGTTGCCGTTATGGGTTGTGTTGTTAACGGGCCGGGTGAGGCCAGAGAGGCTGACATCGGCATTGCTGGTGGTGACGGTTGCGGTCTTATTTTCAAAAAAGGTGAAATTTTAAGGAAGGTTTCGGAGGATGATTTGCTTTCGGAACTTATGAAAGAAATAGAAAAAATGTAAATTACGGGAGTTTATGATGGGAATTTCAAGGTTGTATGACGTTTTCAGTCCATACATAGATGGCTTTAGTGATACAATTAAAAACGGTTGTTTGGATAACTGCAGTATCGATACCGATAGCAGAAGTATTGAAGCAACCTGCGAGTTTGATTTATACGTACCGCACATGGAGATTTTTGCTTTGTGTGAGGCTTTAAAAAGCGCCATAAACTTATCAGCCGTAAAAATTAATGCAAGATATAAGAGTGAGTTGTATTCCGCCTTGGCAGCAGAGGATATTGCAGATGAATTGCGTGTTAAAAACGTTATGCTTAACGGATATTTTAATGGTGCGCAGTTTAACGTAATCAATGCCGAAAACGGCTTGGTTACCGTTATAACCCTTAAATATGGCGGATATGATACTATTAAAAATACAAAATTCGAGTATGAGTTTTCAAACCTTGTTGCCGAGCGTTTTGGCGTTGTTACGGAGGTTGAGTTTGACGGTCAACTTGAAAATGTTGAAATGGGAGTGCCTGAATATAAGCAGGAACCTGTAAAATTCAAATCTGCTGAAGTAGGTGCTAAGGCGCCTCAAAAATCTGCGCAAAGTGTTGCAACACGAAAGGTTACGGGTCTTAATATACCCGAGAATGCCAAAATTCTTGCCGATTCAATCGGTCAGTTCTGGGGCAGAGCAAAGCTTTCGGGAAATTTAATTAATCTTTCAAATATTTCTCCCGATGAAGAATGTCTGGTTTGGGGCGAAATTTTCTTTTCGGAAATCGTGCCAACTAAAAAAGGTAATGGTCACAGAGTAAAGTTTCAGTTTTATGACGGAACTAACTCGGCAACGGCCAAAATGCTTATAAACAACAATCTTTTTGATACTTTTAGTGAGAATCTTAAAAATGGTTGCTGTGTTGTTGTGCGTGGCGTTTATAAGATGGACGATTGGGAAAAGGATTATATTATTGAGCCCGAAGCGCTCGCAACTGCCAAAAAAGCGCCCGAGCCTACCGATACGGCAGAAGAAAAGCGCGTAGAGCTCCACTTACATACAAGTATGTCGCAGATGGATGCTGTTTCTCCTGCAAAGGATATTATAAAACAGGCATTTAAATGGGGACATAAGGCGGTTGCCATAACCGACCACGGTGTTGTGCAGTCCTTCCCTGAAGCTATGAATACCTTGGCTGACATCCGCAAAACTGAAGGTGGAGAAGAGTTTAAGGTTATATACGGTGTCGAAAACTATTTTGTAAATGACGTTGACGGTCAGGACGGTAAAACTATCGACAATGGTGTTGATTCAACCTCGCTTACGAGATATCACCAAATAATACTTGTTAAAAGCCAGGAGGGACTTAAAAACCTCTATAAATTGGTGTCTTTTTCGCATTTGAATTATTATTTAAAGACCTTCAACAAGGAAAATCCTGCAAAACCGCGTCCTGCAAAGCCGCTTATTCCTAAAAGCGTTTTGATGAAGCATCGTGAGGGGTTGATTATTGGTTCTGCGTGTGAGCAGGGAGAAATCTTTAAAGCTATAGTCAACAAGGTTCCTGATGAAGAAATTTTAAAGCTGGCCGAATTTTACGATTATCTTGAAATTCAGCCGCTTGGCAATAATATGTTTATGCTCAGAGACGGCTTGGTGTCCTCAAAGCAGGATCTTATTGATTTTAACCTTAAGGTTATCGAAATTGCAGATAAGTTGGGCAAACCCGTTGTAGCTACGGGTGACGTGCATTTTCTTAAGCCCGAGGATGCAAAATTGAGAACAATTTTGATGGCAGGGCAGGGCTTTAAGGATGCCGAGCAACAAGCACCCTTGTATTTTAAAACAACCGATGAAATGCTGTCGGAATTTTCATATTTAGGTGACCGTGCTAAAGAGATTGTTGTAGATAATACATCCAAAATCGCCGATTTGGTAGACGGTAGCATCCGTCCGATACCGTCGGGTAACTATCCGCCGAAGATTGAGGGCTCGGACGATATTTTGACCGAAATTACTCATCAAAAGGCATACGAAATGTACGGAAACCCGTTGCCCGAAATTGTTAAGGACCGACTTGAAAGAGAGCTTGATTCTATCATTAAACACGGTTTCTCGGTTATGTATGTAACGGCACAAAAGCTGGTTGCTTATTCTGAAAGCAGGGGATATCTCGTAGGCTCGAGAGGTTCTGTCGGCTCATCGTTTGTTGCAACTATGGCAGGTATTTCGGAGGTTAATCCGCTTTGCGCTCACTACGTATGTCCGAATTGTAAGCATTCGGAGTTCTTTACAGACGGCAGTGTTGGCTCGGGATTTGATTTGCCACCCAAAAACTGTCCGAAATGTAACACACCCTATAACCGTGACGGTCATGATATACCATTTGAGACCTTCTTGGGCTTTGATGGAGATAAGGTTCCTGATATTGACCAGAATTTCTCGGGTGAGGTACAGCCATTTGTTCACAAGTATACTGAAGAGCTTTTCGGTAGTGAAAACGTTTTTAAAGCGGGAACGATAGCAACTGTTGCCGATAAGACGGCCTTTGGCTACGTTAAGCACTATGCTGAGGATTATGGCAAAACCTTAAGCAAGGCTGAGGAAGCCCGACTTGCTATGGCCATAAGTAAATCCGATATTAAAAGAACAACCGGTCAGCACCCTGGCGGTATGGTTGTTGTGCCGAGAGATAAAGAGGTTTATGATTTCTGTCCTGTCCAGCATCCTGCCGACAAGACCGATTCGGATATGGTTACAACCCATTTCGACTTCCATTCAATCCACGATAACATTTTGAAGCTTGACGAACTCGGACACGATGTGCCGACCATATATAAATATCTTGAGGAATATTCGGGTATACCTGTTCTTTCGGTATCCATGAGTGATCCCGACGTTATGAGTTTGTTCCAGTCACCCGAGGTTTTAGGTGTAACCGAAAATGACATTTTCTCCAAAACGGGAACATACGCCCTGCCTGAGTTGGGTACTAAATTTGTTCGAGATATGTTGGTTGAATCTAAGCCCAAGACCTTCTCTGATTTACTACAGATTTCAGGCTTGTCACACGGTACTGACGTTTGGATCGGTAACGCTCAAGACCTTATAAAAAATAAAACTTGTACCATTTCTGAGGTTATCGGTACTCGTGACAGTATTATGACCTACCTTATATATAAGGGTGTTCCTAAAAAGATGGCCTTTAAGATAATGGAAATTGTCCGTAAGGGTAAGGCTAAAAAGCTGCTTACTGAGGAGCATATTAACGCCATGCGTGAAAACAATGTTCCTGAGTGGTACATAGATTCGTGCTATAAAATTAAGTATATGTTCCCTAAAGCTCACGCTGCGGCATATATGATTGCAGCTTTAAGACTTGGCTGGTACAAGGTACATAAACCGGTTGAGTTTTACTGTGCATATTTTACAGTGCGTTCAGAGGATATTGAAGCCGAAACTATTTTAAAGGGCATTGATGCCGTCAGAAAGCGAATAAATGATATTAAGCTTTTGGGTAACGCGGCGAGTGTTAAGGATAAGGGTGTTCTTGATAACCTTAATATTTTTAACGAAATGATGTCTAGAGGTATAAAGGTTTTGCCGATAGATTTAAGGAAATCTCATTCGAGAAAATTCCTTGTTGAAGACGGTAATATGCGTTTGCCGGTGGGCGTTTTGCCCGGTGTTGGTGAAAAAGCAGCGGCCGATATTCAACGCGCTATTGAGAAGGGCAATTATCTGTCTATTGATGACCTTCAGATTGAAGCAGGTGTTTCAAAATCGGTAATCGAAAGCTTAAAAAATGCCGGTGCGTTAAGCTTTTTGCCCGATAGTAACCAAATGACTCTATTTTAGGTTGGCGGTGTTTTTATGTATCAGGATTGTTTTGTGCCGTACCCGATAATTAATACTGACAGGCTTATTATCCGTATGGTACGAAAAGGTGATGCAGAAGACCTATTTGAGCTGTGTCGAAGGCCGGAAACCTCGCAGTTTTCTATGTGGAGTCCGCACGAGAGTATACGCGAGACCAAGGAATATATTTCTTTCAGACTTTCACAAGCGAGAAAAAACCAGTGCACCTTTTTTGTTGTTGAACAAAAGTCGACGGGTAGGGTGATAGGTACCTGTAGTTATGTGAGCATTGATGAAAACTACAAGGTTGCTGAAATTGGTTACAGCATTTTAAGTGATGTATGGAATAACGGTTTCGGGACTGAAGTGGCATCGGCGCTTACGGGCTTTGCCTTTGACAGAATAGGTGTGCAACGTGTTTTTGCAAGGGTTTTGCCCGAAAACATAGCATCTGCCAGGGTGCTTGAAAAGTTAGGCTTTCAATATGAGGGTATGCATAAAAAAGAGTTTTACTATAACGGTGTGGCATCCGACGTTTTGATTTTTGCCATAACCGATGACGAGTTTTATTCTTATGAAAGGTAATTTAAAATGGAATTAAAGAAAATTGCCAGCTTTGAGGTTGACCACAATAAGCTTTTAAGGGGAATTTACATTTCCCGTATTGACGGTGACGTTGTAACCTATGATATTAGAATGAAGGTGCCTAATAACAACGACTATCTTCCCAATCCGACAATGCATACGATAGAGCATATTGTGGCTACCTATGTGCGAAGCAGTGAGCATAAGGACAGTATTATTTATTTTGGACCAATGGGCTGTCGCACAGGTTTTTATCTCTTGGTGCGCGATAAGGTGACTCACCGTGAGGTTATAGAATTGTTAAATTCCGCCTTTTTATTTTTAAAGGATTTTGAGGGAGTAATACCCGGATATTCTGCAAAAGAGTGCGGGAATTACCTTGAACATGACCTTGAAAACGCCAAAAAAGAGGCGCAGGAGTTTTTAAAGGTTATCGAAAACTATTGTGAGAATGATCTTTTTTATGTAAAATGATGTAAGGAATGGCAAATCTATGTCTTGTAAAGAGTAAAATAATGGCAAAAACCATCTAAAAATTTAAAAAATGTAACAAAATCGCCCAAAAAGATTGCAATTTTGTAATAACTGTGTATAATATCCATTGTACTTTGTTACAAAATTGTAATTTTTGGGTGATTGTTTGTTTATCGAAAAACCGATAAGACAATTTAATATGACCGACAAGCTCTACATTCTTGTTTCATTTGTGGACGTTTTTTTTAATTTGGTTGAGGAATTCTTAAAAACAGTTTGTTTTGTTTGCGTGTTGCTTTTAGCAAAATTAAAGGTTAAGGCAAACAAAACGACTGCTTTGGTGTTAGTATCGGCACTGTTTTTCTCGGCTGCCGTAGCAGTGGGCGTTTCAAGTCAGACCATGGGTGTTGCTGTTGTATGCAACGGTAGAATGATTGGTTACACTGATAGTTTAGAGAGTGCCGCCGATGTTGAAAGCAGGGTAAGAAGCCTTGTTTACGGTGATGATGCAAAGCTCGTTTCTTTTTCTTTTAAAGAAAAAATGGTTTTCAAGAATGATATAGACGACGTCGATGTTCTTGCTACTTCTACGCTTGAGGCTACCGATGTATTGGATAAGTTCAGCGGCCTTTATGTTGACGGTGTTCTTACTGCCGTTGCTGAAAGCTATAATGAAATTGAGAGTATGATAGATGCTCTTATTAAAAAGCACACCGCTAATGGCACCAATTTTGTCGGCTACGGCAATAACTTTGAGATAAAAGACGTTTATACAACCTTAGAAAGTGTTGAGCGCATCACCTTGACTGAGGATGATTTTTGTGAGGGTAAAAGCGGTATTCAGGTTTTGACCGCAAGGGTTGAAAGTTATGAGGAAGAAGTACCGTTTGAAACCGAGGTTAAGCACGATGCAACCAAGATTAAGGGCTATTCGTACGTAAAGAAAAACGGAAAAAACGGTCTTAGCTATGTTACGGCAACCGTTACCTACGTTAACGGTCAGCGTTATACTGCCGATGTTATTACCAGCGAAATTTTAAAAGAACCTGTTACCGCAAAGGTTATTGAGGGTATTTCGGATGAGGTTATGGCAAGTGTTGCACAGGCTATGGCTTCAAGCAAGGGCGAGGAAGCACTTATATTTCCTTGTGAGATTACCGATAGCACATATATCAGTTCATACTGGGGTGACGGTAGGGGACATAAGGCGGTAGATATTGCTTCACCTTACGGCTCTGATATTTATGCCGCGGCTGATGGTACAGTTTCGTTTGCGGGTTATAAGTCGGATTACGGTTACTATATTATAGTTGACCATGAGGACGGCAAAACGCAGACGTTGTATTCGCATTGCAGTAAAATGCTTGTTAAAAAGGGTGCAAAGGTAACACAGGGTCAGGTAATTGGACGTGTTGGTGCTACGGGTAGAGCAACCGGAAATCATTTACATTTCTCGGTTATTAAAAACGGTATATTTGTTGACCCCGCACCATATATTGGACTTACTAAATAAAGAAGGTCAGGCAATCGCCTGACCTTCCTCTTTTTTTATTTATTTTTTCCAAGCTCTAAGGTGCGGTTATATGATGCCATTATTGTATCCATTATAGCACTTGAGAAGGATGATTCCTGAAGCTTTGTAACACCTGCTATCGTACTTCCTGCAGGACTGCAAACGGCATCTCTTAGTTCGTCGGGGTGTTTACCGGTTTCGAGCACCATTTTACCTGCGCCGAGCACAGTTTGTGCTGCTAAAAACAAGGCTTTATCTTTCGGCAGACCGCATTTAACACCACCGTTGGCCAATGCATCTATAAACATATAAACGAAAGCCGGTCCGCAACCCGAAACGGCACTTGCGGCATCAATGAGTATTTCGTCAATATATTCAATCTTGCCTGCGGGAGTCAAGGCAGTAACAAACTCTGCTATTTCATTTTCAGTAACTAACGTGTTGTTGCAGTAAAGAATCATTCCTTCGCCTACTAATGCAGGGGTGTTAGGCATAATCCTAATAATTGGGGTATCTTGACACATTTCTTCAATGGTTTTAATCGAAACACCTGCAGCCATAGAAACAAGAATGCATTTATTCTGTCTTTTTGCGATTACTGGCGCGATTTCAAGCATTAAGTCGCCCAGCATTTGAGGCTTTACGCCTAAAAATATAAAATCACATTCGTTAGCGATTCTTTTGTTATCGCTAATGATAGTTTTAGCAAAGCAAGATAACTCTTGCAGTTTTTCTTGACTGCGGTCAGATACGTATATAGCTTCTTTAGTAGCGGTAAAAACCGATTTTGCTAAGGTAGAGCCCATATTTCCGCAACCGATAAATCCAAATTTGCTCATTATTCTTCTCCTTATTAGCGGACGTGGCCATTTCCGGTGATAATATACTTGTATGACGTCAATTCCTTCAAGCCCATAGGACCGCGAGCGTGCATTTTTTGTGTTGAAATACCCATTTCGCAACCAAGGCCGAATTCACCGCCGTCGGTGAAGCGGGTTGAAGCATTGACGTAGACGGCGGCGCTGTCAACCTGATTTGTAAAAAGGCTTACGGCAGTGTTATCAGTTGCAACAATGCACTCACTGTGGCCGGTTGAATGCTCTTTTATGTGTTCAATAGCATCTTGTACGCTGTCTACCATTTTGACGGCAAGAATATAATCTAAAAATTCGGTGTCAAAATCTACATCGCTTGCCGTTACACCGTCAATTATGGCTTTTGAGCGGCCGTCCAAACGCAGCTCAACGGGACAAAGACCGTTTGCTAAACGCTTGTTAACAAGTACATCTTTTATCTTTGGTAACAGTTTGTCTGCAATATCTTTATGGATGAGTAAAACCTCTGCGGCGTTGCAAACTGATGGACGGCTGGTTTTGGCGTTGTTTATAATGTCGAGCGCCATATTTAAATCGGCCGATTTATCGATATATAAATGGCAAATGCCTGTTCCCGTTTCAATGCAGGGGACCTTTGCGTTTTCGACACAGGCCTTTATAAGTCCTGCTCCACCACGGGGTATAAGCAGGTCAACAATGCCGACAGCCGTCATAAGCTCGGTTGCGCTTGTACGTGAGGTGTCGGTAATAAGGCAAACTGCATCGGCAGGCAAGCCGGCGTTTGTAAGACCTTGACGGAGTGCGGTGGTTATTGCCATATTTGAATTTATTGCTTCTTTTCCGCCTCTTAAAACACAGCAGTTGCCACTTTTAATTGCCAGTGCGGCGGCATCAGACGTAACGTTAGGACGGCTTTCGTATATCATGGCAAGTAGGCCAATGGGAACGGATACCTTTTTGATTAAAAGTCCGTCAGCTCGTTTGGTTTCACTTAAGGTGCAACCAATGGGGTCGGGAAGGTGAGTTACATCACGTACCGCCTGCGCCATACTGTCAATACGCTCGTCAGTTAAGCGTAAACGGTCAAGCATAACCTCTGAAATTGCACCTTGGGCATTCAAAAGGTCTTTTTCGTTAGCGGTAAGTATATCATTTTTATTGGCCAAAAGGCAGTTTGCCATTGAGTTTAAAGCGTTGTTCCTCAACGTTTCTGAACTGATGGCAAGCGCGGTTTTCTGGGCTGCGGCATTTTTTAGTATTTTTAAAGTAGTCATTAGCTTACCTCTTTTTGAAAAACTTGGTGCCGACTGCTTCATTATCGGCTATTTTATAAAGAATACGAGGATCAGAGCCGTTGGCTATTATCATATCCGTACCGTTGCTTGTGCAAATTTCGGCGGCTTTAAGCTTGGTCAACATACCTCCTGTGCCAAGCGATGAACCTGTTCCACCTGCGAGAGATAATATATGTTCGTCTATTTCGTAGATTTCTTCTATAAGCTTTGCATTTTTGTCTTTATGGGGGTCGGCTGTAAACAAACCGTCAATATCGGATAGCAGTACAAGTAAATCTGCTTCGGTACCGACCGAAACAATAGCAGCTAAGGTGTCGTTGTCACCAACGGCAATTTCTTCGGTGGCAACTGTATCGTTTTCGTTTATAATGGGCAAAGCGCCCATTTCGAGTAAACGGTTGATTGTATTTTTAAAGTTCTCATAACGTTGCTCGTCTTGAAGGTCACTACCTGTCAGCAAAACCTGTGCGATAACATGACCGTATTCAGAAAAATATTTATCGTATGTATACATCAGTTCGCACTGACCGACAGCGGCGGCAGCCTGCTTTGTGGGCATATCCTGCGGCTTTTCGCGTAGAGAAAGCTTGCCGATGCCCATACCGATAGCGCCTGATGTAACGAGAATAACCTCGCAACCGGCATTTTTCAAATCGCTTATAACCTTACAAAGCTCTTCAACATGGCGTATGTTGAGATTACCGGTAGCGTGTGTTAAGGTGGAAGTACCTACTTTTATTACGATACGCATATTTACATCTCCAAACTGCAATCATTATAACAGCTATAGTATATCACTTTTAAAATGCTTATGCAATCATATAAATCGGCATATTTTTTATTTTTACTCAAAGAATATTTATAAATAAAGGTAGAAATTTATAAAAAGATGGTATATAATGGTTTTGTTACCTGAAAGGAGAATTCTTATGAAGAAAAAGGGATTAATTATTTTGGGTGCAGTTGCACTTGTTATTGTAATTTTGATAGGTGTGTTTATTGGTAACTACAATAGCCTTGTCAATAAAGAAACTGATATAGAGGAGTCACAGGCCAATATTCAGACACTTTTGCAAAAGCGTTCGGATAAAATTCCTAATCTTGTGGCAACGGTTCAGGGTTATGCAGATTACGAGCAGGAAACTTTTTTAGCGGTTACCCAGGCGAGAACTGCTGTTTCCAATGCAAATACCGTTACCGAGCTTGATGAGGCTGATGAGCAGTTAAGAAGTGCGCTTAATGTTTGGGTAAATGCAGTTACTGAGGCTTATCCTGAACTTAAAGCAGATAAGTCGTTTACTGCCTTGATGGATGAAATAAGCTCGATTGAGAATGAGATTCAATATGCAAGAAGTAAGTATAATAGCGTAGCAACTAAGTATAACAAGGCAATCCGCAGATTCCCGGGCAATATATTTGCATCAATGTTCGGTTTTGAGAGGGTTGATTTGTTTACTGCATCGCAGGATGCTCAGAACGCACCTTCGATTTCTTTTGACTGATGAAAAAATTAGTCGTTTTGTTTTTTGCTTTAGCGGTTTGTTTTGGGTTGGTTTTGAATGTGTCGGCATCCGAAATACCCAAGATAACCGATGCGTTTTTTGTTAACGATTATGCCGATGTAATAGAAAGCAAATACGAAGAACAAATTTGCGCAAAAGGTGAAAATCTTTATAATGCTACTAAAGCACAGGTAGTAGTTGTGACGGTTGAGTCTTCAAACGGTGTTTCAGCCGCTAACTACGCCGCAGATATAGGCAACAAGTGGAAGCTTGGCGATGAAGATAAGGACAACGGTGTCGTTATTTTGCTTATTATGGATACGCGTGATATCTATATAGGCACGGGTGAGGGCATTGGAGGTGCTTTACCTGCATCCAAATGCGGTAGAATTATTGATGAATATGGCATTGAGTATTTGAGCGATGGCGAGTATGGTAAAGGTCTTGCTTCAATATATAATTCGGTAATGAACGAGTTGTTCATTTATTACGGGCTGGATCCTGATGAGGATTACAGTCCGGTTTCAGATGATATATCAATAGAAATTATTGCTTGTTTGATTATATTTGTTGTTATTATCATCTTGAGTTTGAGTTCGCGCGGCAGAAGGCGCGGATTTCCCTTTGTAATCTTTCCCGGAGGTCCAGGTGGCCGAGGCGGTGGCTTTGGTGGCGGAGGCTTTTCGGGTGGTGGTTTTTCCGGCGGTGGCGGCTCATTTGGAGGCGGCGGCGCAGGGCGAAAATTTTAGTTGTTTTAAGGAGAAAACTGTTTAATGGAAATTTTGTATGAAAACCTTCTTGCTTTCACGTGGCAGCAAGGAGTAATGATTTTGATTGGTGGCTTGCTTATTTTCCTTGCCATCAAGTTTGAAATGGAGCCGACACTTTTGCTCCCGATGGGATTTGGCACAATACTTGTCAATATTCCTGATTCGGACGCATTGATAGGACCGATTGAAACACTTTATAACGCAGGTATAGCAAACGAGTTGTTCCCGTTGCTTTTGTTTATCGGTATCGGTGCTATGATAGACTTCGGTCCGTTACTTACTAATCCGAAATTGATGCTTTTCGGTGCTGCAGCACAGTTTGGTATATTCTTTACACTTTGTATGGCAGCAATGTTCTTCCCGGAGAAAGATGCGGCTTCTATTGCTATTATCGGTGCGGCAGACGGTCCTACGTCCATTGCAGTTGCCAATAAATTGCTCTCGGACTATACAGGCCCAATTACCGTTGCTGCATATTCATATATGGCTTTGGTTCCCATTATTCAGCCGCCCATTATTAAGCTACTTACTACCCGTAAGGAAAGACTTATTCGTATGCCTTACGAGCAAAAGAGCGTTTCTAAGCTTACAAGAATTATGTTCCCCATAATTATTACTGCAGTTGTTTCGGCAATCGTACCTCAAGCAACCGCACTTGTTGGTTTCTTGATGTTCGGTAACCTTATCAGAGAATGTGGCGTTCTTAACTCCTTGTCTGATACGGCACAAAAGGTTTTGGCTAATCTTATAACCATTTTCCTCGGCATCTCGGTATCACGTAATATGGTGGCAGACAAGTTCCTTACACCTAATACACTTTTGATTTTGGGATTAGGCTTGATTGCTTTTATAGTAGATACTGCAGGCGGCGTTTTGTTTGCTAAATTCCTTAACCTTTTTATGAAGAAGAAAATCAATCCTATGATTGGCGCTGCAGGTATTTCGGCATTTCCGATGTCGGGTAGAATTGTTCACAAGATGGGACTTAAAGAGGATCCGCAGAACTTCTTGCTTATGCACTCTATGGGTGTAAACGTATCGGGACAGATAGCCTCGGTTATTGCAGGTGGAATTATTTTGAAACTTTTCGGTGCATAAAGGAGAATAACTATGACATTTGAACCTTATAATTTTATAAAGTACCTGCCTTCAATGGGTATAGGAATGCTTACAATATTTATTATTATTGCAGTTATAATTCTTGTTACCGTAGTAATAAACAAGGTTTTTAAAAATAAGCAGTAATATACTTTGACGGTGAAATCCCCGAAGAAATTCGGGGATTTTTTTGTTTATGAATTTTAAAATCGGTCAATAATTATATGTAAGGTCTTAAAGTTATGTAAATTACGACTTTTTGTTGACAAATTCAATCAAATGCCACTTAATATTACAAAAAATGGAAAAATATTTGTAAAAATTGCTAATTACATTAATTTTTTAAAAATGTTATAATGCTTATATAAAACATAAAGGCAAATAAGCTCGTATGAGGGTGCGGGCGGAAAGTGAGTGAAAAATGTTAAACCTTAAGGATACGGTACTGTACGGCACAACGGGTGTTTGCACTGTTGAAAGTATCGAGGAAAAGAAAATAGGAAAAGTAACAAGGCAGTATTATGTTTTAAAGCCGGTTAATCAGGCAGCGTCGACGGTTTTTGTTCCGGCAGATAATGAAAATCTTTTGTCAAAAGTACGACAACTGTTATCGCCTGAGGAGATTAAAAGCATAATCCATTCTTTACCTAAAGAGCCGGATATTTGGTTTAACGATGATGGAGAGCGTAAGGTTAAATATAACGAGATTATTGCCTCGGGTGACAGAAAAGCCTGCCTTAAGCTCATAAGAACTTTGCATAACCGCCAGAAAGAATTGTCTTTAAGTGGCAAGAGACTTCATATTGCCGATGAAAAGGCATTAAAAGAGGCTCAGCGTCTTATACACGACGAATTTGCCTGCTCACTTAATATAGGTATAGATGAGGTTGTCGAATTTATAAGCTGCGAAATCAAAAGCGTTCAAACTGTTTAAATAGTAAACCCCGCACAAAGTATTTTGTGCGGGGTTGTTGTTTAAAATAACGTTCTGACACGTCACGTTGATTAACATAATTTTTTATTACAGTTATTTTTATACATTTGGTAATCCACTTTATTAACATAGTTATCCACACAAATTTTGCTTTGAAGTGGCTAATTTAGTGTCGAATTGTGCGAATAGTGTTAAAAAATATGTGGATTGCGGGGATAATTTCACAAGTTATTTTGTTTACATAAAGTTTTTTATTTATATTTAATTTGTTTCAAATACAAATTGTATTTTATAAGGGTATTGACAAAAGTAACGTGTCATTTCTAAAAAAAGGATAGTTTAAAAGATAAAAAGCCCCATAGTCTTATAGACTACGGGGCAAATTTTTTAAAATTATTCCTCGTCGGGTTGTACGTCACACTCGAGATAATTTTCTTCATCTTCTTCTGCAAGAAAACGGTTTACAAAAACTGCAACGCCGGCAGCAATAGCAGCAATGGCGGTAATAGCAGTTATAATCCACATAACATGTTTAAGTTTCATATAATACACCTTCCATATTTTATTTTGTTTATTATACCCTAAAGTCTGCAAAAAGTCAATATTGATATAATTTTAAACAATACTGTGCTTATTAAAATAAAAGCTATAAATAGATGTCCGTTTTTCTTTACTTTAGAAATGTTTTATGTTAAAATAATCTGAGATTAAAAGAGGGTGTGTTAACATGATTGAACAGTCAATTAAAAACCTTGTAGAATATGCCGTTTCCTGCAATCTAATAACAACAGAGGACAAGGCGTATACCGTAAACCGTTTGTTAGAAGCTTTGGGACATGATA
Organism: Acutalibacteraceae bacterium; assembly: GCA_045648145.1. Classification (GTDB taxonomy): domain Bacteria; phylum Bacillota; class Clostridia; order Oscillospirales; family Acutalibacteraceae; genus UMGS172. The sequence goes on from JAZRNK010000015.1 coordinate 21,187, forward strand.
GCTATGAAGAGCCTGACAAAGTTACCTCGACCGAGCTTGAGGAGATACTTAAAAGTATTTTGGACTATGCTGTTGAGAAAAAGCTTATTGATGACGGTATAACCGAACGTGATTTGTTTGACACTAAAATTATGGGACTTCTGATGCCGCGTCCGTCAGAGGTTATAAAGGAATTTTGGCAACGCTACGAGCAGTCGCCCGAAACGGCAACTGATTATTACTATAAATTGAGCTGTGACAGTGACTATATCCGTCGTTACCGCATAAAAAAGGATATGAAATGGGTGACGGCTACAGAATACGGTGATTTGGATATTACCGTAAATCTATCAAAGCCTGAAAAGGATCCTAAGGCGATTGCCGCTGCAAAGATGGCTAAGCAAAGTGGTTACCCTAAATGCTTGCTTTGTAAGGAAAACGAGGGCTATGCAGGTAGAATTAATCATCCCGCAAGACAAAATCACCGTATAATTCCTATGGTTATCAACGACACACAGTGGATGCTTCAGTATTCGCCCTATGTTTATTATAACGAGCATTGTATCGTTTTTAACAGTCAGCATATTCCTATGGCTATAAACAGGGCAACCTTTAGAAAATTGTTGGATTTTGTTAAACTGTTTCCTCATTATTTTGTCGGCTCGAATGCTGATTTGCCGATAGTTGGTGGCTCGATATTAAGCCACGACCATTTTCAAGGCGGTCATTACACCTTTGCTATGGCAAAAGCTCCGATTGAAACTAAAGTTGATTTTAAAGGCTTTAACGATGTCGAAGCAGGCATTGTTAAGTGGCCTATGTCGGTGTTAAGGTTGCGTAGTGTGTCGGACGACCGACTTGTAGAGCTTGCTGATAAGATTTTGACGGCTTGGCGTTCATACACCGATGAGGATGCCTTCATTTTTGCTAAAACCGACGGTCAACCACACAATACAATCACTCCGATTGCACGAAGGGTTGACGGTAAATTTGAGTTGGATTTGGTGTTGCGTAATAATATTACTACCGATGAACATCCTTTGGGCGTTTATCATCCTCATGCTGAATTACATAACATCAAGAAGGAAAACATTGGTCTTATCGAGGTTATGGGACTTGCGGTGCTTCCTGCCCGTCTTAAAACCGAAATCAAGGCTTTGGCAGAAAAAATTGTCAACAAGCAGGACCTCAAAGGTGACGAGTTGACTGCCAAGCATGCCGATTGGGTTGACAGTTTTATTAATAATTATGATATTACACCCGAAAACGTTGAGGACGTTTTAAAATGCGAAATAGGTAAGGTGTTTGCCAAGGTGCTTACTCATGCAGGTGTTTATAAGCGTGATGAAGGTGGCAAGCAGGCGTTCTTGCGCTTTGTAGATTTTGTTAACAGATAATAAAAAAGGCTGTTTCGTTAAACGAAACAGCCTTTAATTTTGCCGTCTTACAATTTTATATTCGTCATCAAGGTGAAAAAAAGGACACTCGGCATCACTTCGCGCGATGTACCGCATATAATCGTCCTCGTCCATATCGGCAACGCAGATATAACCCTCACTATCATCATCAAACACATAGTTTATACACAAATCACATTTTGCGTCGGCCATTGTTCTAACCCCTTTCAAGCGTTTCTATAATTATATATTAATATTTACAATAATTCAACAATCAATTACAATTCTGTTATTTCTCTTGCAGTTTGAAAAAATGTGTTATAAAATAACTTTTATGAGGAAAGTTTAATGTAAGAAGGTGTGAAAAAATGAGAAAAATTAAAGCTTTGTTGTGCTTTGCTATTGCAATTCTTATTGTCACTGTGCCTATGTGCGTGGGTGCAGAAAATGCAAATGTAGAGTATAAGGTTACGCTTAAAAGCTTGGTTGACAATGCAAATGCAACTAACGCAACCTTTAAAATTTCCGTAAAGGCTTATGAAATGGACGAAACGGGGGAGGAGAGTGAGCCTCTTTCAAGCGAGGAACTTACTATAGACGCCGCAACCTCGCCTGAGGTTTCTTATAGCTTTAAAAACGAAGCTGTTAATGCGGGTGGCATTGTGTATAAGTTTTCACTCGTAAGTTCAAGTAATAGCCTTATTTCGCTTGATGACCGTATTTTTATGGTTTATCTTTGCGGCAGCGAGTTGATTAAAACTCACGATAGTGCTGTTGAGGGTGAAGACGTTTATGATGAAATTGCAAACGGCTTGCATTTAACCTTTGATTTTAATAGCAGAACAGCCGTTGAGGTTAAGGTTTCTACTGACGGTGCCGAAGAAGTGGCAAAGGTCTATGATGGTAACGACGTTGCAACCTTGACCGATAAGAATTATAAGCTTACCGGTATAAAAGAGGGCGACGACGTTAAGTTGTCCTTTGCCGAAGCTAAGTTTAACAGTGCCGACGTAAAAGCAGCCAAAAAGGTCAATGTAACAGGTCTTGAACTGACAGGTGCCGATGCTGCTAAATATAAGCTTACAACCCAAAGTTTTGAGTGTAAGGCAAGTATTACTGCACGTAAGGTAACGGTTGTTGCAAACAATATAGTTATGACTAAGGGCACAGACGAGCCAGAATTGACCTATACTCTTTCTGAACCGCTTGTAGAAGGTACTGAGATTATTGGTTCACTTGCAAGAACACCGGGTAACGAGATAGGCGATTATATAATTACCAGAGGAACACTTTCTTTTGGCGATAATTATGAAATCACCTTCCAGGACGGTAAATTTACTATTTCTAATTTCGAACTGGTCGAGCTTACTGATGAGGCAACCGGTATAAAGGTTTCGGGATATTTTAACAAAAATGCTACACTCGAAGCAAGACCGATGACCGTTACAGAGGATAGTTATAAAAAACTTAATGCATTAAAATCTAAAGATGGTCTTACAGTATCGGCTTATAATATAGTCCTTAATACCGCCGCTCACGACGGACAGTTTACCATTGTTTTCCCCGTAGCAGCCGAGTACGAGGGCAAAGAGTTCTCAATCTATCAGATGATGTCGGGCGCTATTACACAGTATCAGGCAACAGCATCAGCAGGTACTGTAACAATACAGACCGACGACTGCTCACAGTTTTTGTTGGTTGCAGAAGGTGCCGTAGAAAAAGAGGAGAAGCCTTCGGTCATTATAACTATTCTTAAAGTACTTTTGTGGATAGTGTTAATAGCGGTTGGCATAGTATTGGTTATAGGCTTGTTCTTCTTCCTTATGGTTTTCTTCAATAAAACCGACGAGCTTAAGAAGATAATACGCGTTATAAAGAGAATACTCAAAAAGTAACAAATGATAAACAACTCAAGCTATTGCTTGGGTTGTTTTGTTAGTGTGACGGAACTCGCACCCGTCACACTAAGCAAGTAACTAAAAGGG
>JAZRNK010000016.1:0-5097 GCA_045648145.1 Acutalibacteraceae bacterium
TCCGGCTGTAAACCCATAAAATATCACCCCTTATTATCTTTATTTTATACTACTGTTAAGTTATATACAAGAAAAAGTTAAAAAACGGCACAACAATTTGTTGTGCCGTTTTTAGTTTCAGTTACATTCTGCTGTAAGGGGTCCTGCTAATTCTTTAAGATAGAAAAGTCTGCCGGGTAGGGTGGGGATGAAGGTAGACGTTATATGCATATCGGGTCCGTAATGTAAGGTTGTAAGGAAGCTCATTCCTTGCCAACCCATACCGCGACCTAACACACCATCGGCACCGCCTATTGCATAGTCGGCCTGTAAGAAAAGTCCGGGGCCTATGGTATTTGCGGTACAAGGTACTAATGTAGTACGGCTTTTAAAGCTTGTGATAGCGTTCTGCTCGATAGTAAGAGGATGGAGCTTTGCACCAATTCGGTGTGTGGCAGCTTTCCATTCTTCGACTGTTGCATAGTCGGTTGCGAAATGTGGCTCCCAGAAAGCAATGTGACACATTCTGCCGATGCCGTAAACCAATACCAGCTTTGTGCCGTCTGCTTTTAAAGCAGCAATTTTTTCGGCATAGGTGGGGAGATTGGTCTTTGTGGCAAAGTTTCTCTGATTTTCGGGAACGGTTTGGTTAATCTTATTAAAGAATGCCTGTTTCATGGAATATTCAAAGGATGCAGGGTTACTACTGTCAAGGGTATTGCCCTCGCTGTCTGCCCACTCGTCCATATTAAAAGTGTATACGTGGTCACAGTTAATTTTCCATTCGTTAAGGAAATATGCAGCCCAACGGTACATTCCCATAGGGCCAACGGGCAAGATTATGGCAAGTTTTTTACCCTCTTCACGAGTGAGTTTAAATTGCATCGCAATTTCATGTCCCATAAGAACATCGAAATCGTTAATATTTGAGCATTCAATCGGGTTAAAATTTTTATTCCAAAAAGCTTCCCTTGCTACGCCTTTTTCACAGCAAGCATCGATTTTTGCCATATCCCATCCAACAGGGTAGAAATTTTCAAGCAATGATCCTTTTACAGTACTCATAAAATCCATAGTAGTTATCTCCTTTATTTTAAAATTTAGGGCAACAGACGTTTTGTTGTCCCTTTAAGATATGCTTTGCATTGGCGGAAGCCCTCGGCGTATTCGGCGCCGCATTGATAGCCTCGATAGCGTGAGCAGGTTTTAACCATATCGGCAAAATCTATTCCATCGTGCTCACGCATCCAGACAAGCTGACTTTCGTGACATTCGAGCATTTTTAATTTCAAATCAATCTCGTTGGATATATCGACAAACTCCTCGGGGACAAAATTCACACCCGCTAACGTGTCCATATAATATATCGGCACTAATTTGGCAGGGGCTTTGTTGGGGTCGCTGAAATGTGGCTCATAGGTGTAGTTGGGGAGTGTTGCCGTAAAGCTCGCATCAAACACAAGTCGGGAAACTGCCGTGTGGTCGGGCATATAATCGTCCGGGTTGTGAGTTATTATAACGTCGGGGTCGGCATAACGGATTACATCGACCAGCGTATCCCTTGCCGCTTTGTTGTTATCATAGATATCAAGGTCATTAAAGCCTGCACAGATAACCTCAATTCCTGCCATGGCACCGGCTCGTTTTGCCTCGTTGGCACGAATTTTCGTCAATTCGTCGGGCGGTATTATGACGTGTCCCAAATTGCCCGTAGATACGTGGCAAACAGTTACTTTGTCGCCGCGCTTAACACATTTTATAAGCGTTCCGCTACATGCAATTTCGACATCATCGGGATGACAACCAATAGCCAAAATATTCATGCTGCAAAGTCCTTTCTTGTAATCTAGTTTGATTATATATTTCTTTGAGTTGAAAAACTATGTAAATTCAGTTATAATATTTGTAAAATCAGACATTTGGTGATAATATGACAGATAATTTTACAAGAATTGAGTTTGAAACCATTTTTGACATAAAAGAGGTTATCACCCTTTTCTATATGGAAATCTCAAAGGCTTTCAGTTATACGGGCGAAACCCATAACTTTTGGGAAATGGTATATATCGACAAAGGTGAAGTAGTATGCACCGCCGATAAAAGCCGTTTTATTTTAAAAAGCGGGGAAATTACCTTTCATAAACCTAATGAATTTCATAATCTTGAGGGCAACAAAATCGACTCGCCCAACGTCAGTATTATCACCTTTGAGTGCAATAGCAAGGCTATGGAGAATTTTAGCGGAAAGATTTTTAAGCTTACCTCAAAGGAAAAAGAAGTGCTTTCAATGCTGTTTAGCGAGGGCTTGTCGTGTTATAAAATGGAGGATGAAACCAATCCGTTAATTCAAAAAATGTTTAAGCGATACGATGCTCCCTTTGGAAGCAGTCAAATGACCAAAAATTTGTTAGAGATTTTTTTGGTTATGATAAGTCGAAATTCTGCCACTGCAACCAAGGTTGAAAGAAAAAGTTACATAGTAGATGGTATTAATATGCCGTATAAGGTTAAGCATATTATTGATTATCTTAAGGACAACATTTATGGTAGGGTGACGATTGGTGAGGTTGCTAAGGCGACGCATCAAAGCGAAAGCTCGGTTAAGCAGGCCTTTTCAAAGTATTTTGATGGTGGAATTATCCGTTATTACAATCAGTTGAAAATTAAAGAGGCGCGTCATCTTATACGCGACGGGGGACACAATTTTACACAGATTTCAGACTCTTTGTGCTTTGAAAGTCCACAGTATTTTTCAAAATGCTTTAAGGCTTTTACCAATATGACCCCTTCTCAATACAAAAAATCAATTTTGAAATAATTTGTAAAAATAAAAACGAGGTGATTTTCACCTCGTTTTTTAGTTTTACTCTGCTGTTATAGTAAGCAAGCGTTATAAAATGTCAGGATTTGTCAACTTTTGTGTAATTTTTCAAAGCATAGTAATTAAAGTATAAACAGCTGTTTTTTGAATATAATTAATTACAAATTCAAAAAAGGAGAGCGAATATGAAAAGGTCGTTAAACCTATGGCAGTTTTCGGGCTTTGTTTTTACGAGCGTTGCAGGTGTGTTGCTACACTTTTTATATAATTGGACAAACAAAAGTATGGTGACTGCCTTGTTTTCGGCGGTAAACGAATCGATATTTGAACATATGAAGATTTTGTTTTTTCCAATGTTCGTTTTTGCACTGATAGAAAGTCGGTTTTTTAGTAAAAAATACAAGACCTTTTGGTGTGTGAAATTAGTCGGTGTTTTGTTGGGACTTATAATTATACCGTTTATGTATTATTCGTATACAGGCATTTTGGGGAAATCGGTAGATTGGTTTAATGTTGCAATTTTCTTTGTTGCGGCAGCGACTGCGTATTTTGTGGAAACAAAGCTTTTAAAGGGCGATTTTAACCTGTGTTTGCCCAAAATATCGTTGATGATTTTGATTTTTATGGCAGTGGCTTTTATGGTTCTGACCTTTTCTCCGTTGGAAGTACCTTTGTTTCAAGACCCCGTTACAAAGCAATATGGAATAGAATAAAGCAGACATCTTCATGATGTCTGCTTCTTTTTAATGTTTTTCTTATACTGTAACGGCGTCATATTAAAGAGTGAACGAAAGGACTGAATGTAGTTAGAATAATCGGGGAAGCCACATTTTATGGCGGCTTGTGAAACGGTATCGCCGTTGTGCAAGTACTCGATAGACTCAATTAATCTTTTCTTTCTAAGCATAGCTAAAGGTGAAATACCGAGTTCGCTTTTAAAATGTCGCTCAAGTGTATTAACGCTAACGTTACACACAGCGCTTAATTGTTTTGCAGTAATGTTTTCGGTTAAATGCATATCCATATATTTTATTGCTATTAATACTATTTGCGATACGTTGGTCGTTGTGTTCTGGGTTTTTACATATCCAACAGTCTGAAATAAATCAAAAATTCTTAAATAATTAATTTGTTGTGTTATAGCAAGTGTGTCCTTTTTCAATAAAGTTTCAAGTATAACACAAAGTTCAGCGAGCTGTTCTTCGTTTAAATTAATAAGGTTACCGTAACCCTTTTCGCGATTTGAAAACATTTTTAGGTATTCGTCTTCACCATCGGTTGAAAAGGTTATCCAATAGTGGTCGTGTGGTTTTTTTGAATGATATATGCAACGGTGGTATTCGTAAGGCTTTGTTATTATAACACTGCCTCTTGATACCGAAAAAATCTTGTTTTCAACTTCGAAAGAAACATCACCGCTTAAGACAACGTAAATCTCATATTCTTTATGTATGTGTGAGTCACTACGGTGAATTGGAGAGTCGATGGTTGTAATATCACGTCGGATCGTAAAATTTACCTGTGAAAAAGGTGCAAGGGAAAACGTAGTCATAAAAGCACTCACCTCATGGTGATTATAACATATTTTTAGGTGAAAAAGCAATATAAATATTGTGTTTTATTTGATAATATTGTTGTGGTGATTGAAATGAATTATCTATATATACTAATAGCAACCGTTTTAGCCGCGGTTGAGTTTGTTTTGACTAAGAAATATCAATCATATGAAGGAAACGAGCTTTATTCAGGGCTTAAATTTAATGCGCTTAATGGTTTTTTCGGGGCAATTATGTTTTTTGTGTTATCGGGTTTTAGATGGGAATTTTCATGGTTCTCGTTTATCCTTGCAGCCTTGATGTCGATATTCTCTTTAACTTATATTATTTTTGGGTTTAAGACTTTAAAATTGGGCAGTGTTGCAGTATATTCAATTTTTTTGATGAGTGGCGGAATGCTTCTGCCGTATATTTTTGGCATTTTATTTTTAGATGAAGATGTAAACATCTTTAGAATAATAGGTGTAGTGGTTATTCTTATTGCGATAGTTATTTCAAACAAGTCAAAGTATAAATTTTCATATCAGTTTTATCTTCTTTGTATAGGAATATTTCTTTTGAACGGTTGTGTGAGCATAGTATCCAAAACGCATCAGATTAACCAAGAGTTTGTGACTGTTAGTACAGTTACCTTTGTTATGTTATCGGGACTTATGAAGTTTGTTTTTTGCTCGATTATAATGCTTTTTATGAATAAGGAAAAGAGGAAAACAGGGTTTTCTTCTAATAAATCATTATATG
>JAZRNK010000017.1:0-10787 GCA_045648145.1 Acutalibacteraceae bacterium
TGGAGCTGTTAGGCAGACTCGAACTGCCGACCTCATCCTTACCAAGGATGTGCTCTACCACCTGAGCCATAACAGCATATTGACAACATCAAGTATTTTACTATAACACTTTGATATTGTCAAGATTAATTTTTAGGTTTTTGAAAATTATTTATCGGTCAGTAATTTGTTGAGCTCATCCATAAAGGTGCTCAAATCTTTGAACTGACGGTATACGCTGGCAAAACGAACGTATGCAACCTCGTCGAGTTTTTTGAGCTTTTCCATAACGAGTTCACCGACGCGCTCACTTGTAACCTCACGGTCAAGAGAGTTTTGAAGTACTGCTTCGATATCGTCAACCGACTGTATAATATCATTGGTTGAAACAGGGCGCTTTTCGCAAGCCTTTAACATACCGTTTATAAGCTTATCACGGTTGAAGGACTCGCGTGATTTATCCTTCTTTATTACGATAATGGGCAGACTTTCGATAATTTCGTAGGTGGTGAAACGCTTTTGGCATTTCAAACACTCTCTACGGCGGCGGATACGCTCACCCTCGTCGGTCGGTCTTGAATCGATAACTTTACTTTCTTCATAAGAGCAATACGGACATTTCATATTGTGCACCTCTCAACATTTTAACAACCAAGCTAATCGCCACATATAGTTACGGTAGCTTTTGATATTGACATTATAGCACATAATATACGATTTAACAAGAAAAATTTAATACTTATTTTTTACTATTGTAAATTGCTTGACTTTTTGTTAAAATACATAAAGGAGTAATCCATTTGAAAGGAATTGATATTATGAGTTTTAATCAGACTGATTTACCGCAAGCAAACGAAACCGTTGCTGTTATGCACACAACAATGGGTGATATTTCAATAAGACTTTTTGCAGACAAGGTACCGAAAACGGTTGAGAATTTTGTTACTCACGCAAAGAACGGTTACTACAACGGAATAACCTTTCACCGAGTCATTAAGGATTTTATGATTCAAGGCGGTGACCCCGAGGGTACCGGTTGCGGTGGCGAAAGCATTTGGGGCAGACCCTTTGCTGACGAGTTTGACGTTGATTTGCACAACATTAACGGCGCTTTATCGATGGCCAATGCAGGACCCGGCACTAACGGAAGTCAATTCTTTATAGTTCAGGCTTCGACTGTTCCTGAGGGTATGCTTGAGCAGATGGAAGAGCTTTGTGACCGCGGTTTTCCGAGAGCTTGCATTGATGCCTATGCCAAGCTTGGCGGCACACCCTGGCTTGATTTTAAACATTCTGTTTTCGGTCAGGTTTTTTCAGGTATGGACGTAGTGAACAGCATAGCAAATGTTGAGGTTGGTCCTAATGACCGTCCCATTGAAGATGTGAAGATTATATCAATCGATATTGATGTAAAATAAATATTAGAGGTAAAATTTTATGAAAAGAGCTTTAATTGTTTTACTTTGTCTTGTAATGGTATTTACCTGTGTTGCCTGTGGCTCTAACAAGAACAAAGACGATGATGTCAACTCAAGCAGCAGTAAGGTTATTCCTACAAAACCGACCTTCATCGAGGTGGGCGAAAACGGCTCAAGAACCGACGATCCGGTTGGTTTCCAGCTTGAATTACCCCAAGTTGGCGAAAAGATTGTTGTTCTTGAAATGGAACAGGGCGATATTTATATGCGTCTTTTCCCGAACAGCGCACCTATAACCGTTGCAAACTTTATAGGTCACGTTGAAAACGGTTATTACAACGGTTTGACATTCCACAGAGTTATTGAAGATTTTATGATTCAAGGCGGCGACCCCAAGGGCAATGGCACAGGTGGTGAAAGCGTTTGGGGTGAAGAATTTGAGGACGAGTTTAATGCAAATCTTATCAACATTCGCGGCTCGGTTTCTATGGCAAACGCAGGTGCTAATACTAACGGCAGTCAATTCTTTATAAATCAGGCAACCAAGGCTGCTTCCAAAAACGAATGGGATTATAAAATGCTTTATAACATTTTTTATGCCAACAATAAGGACGATTTAACCCAAGAGTACAATTCGCAGTCAAGTCAGTTTGGCGCGGCATTTACCGAGCAGTATCCCGACGTTGAAAAATACATTGAAACGACTATCAGAAACTTTATTGGTACAAAATATTTCTTGAGCGATTTGGTTTCTGATGAGGTTTGGGCTCTTTATGAGGAACACGGTGGTAACATTACACTTGACGGTGCTTGGAAAATCAACTCAGGACATACCGTTTTTGCTCAGGTTTTCAAGGGTATGGACGTTGTAGATGCCATTGCCAAGGTTGAGGTAAAGGAAGACGGTCAGACACCCGTTGGCCCTGTGGTTATAAAAAATGCTTACACAACTACTGTTACTTCGGAACTTTTGGAAACCGTTACACCAAATGAGGACGTAAAATAACAAGGCTATTTTTTAGCAGTTAGGAGAATTTATATGAAGGGTATTATTCTTGCAGGCGGCTCGGGTACAAGACTTTATCCGTTGACCATGGTGACATCTAAACAGCTTTTGCCGGTCTATGACAAGCCGATGGTTTTTTATCCGTTGTCGACGCTTATGCTTGCCGGTATAAAGGATATTTTGATAATTTCAACTCCCTCTGATTTGCCTAATTTTGAAAAGCTTTTAGGCGACGGTTCGGATTACGGAATTAATCTTTCATATGTTGTTCAGCCTTCACCCGACGGCCTTGCACAGGCGTTTTTGCTGGGAGAGGAGTTTATAGACGGCGACAGCTGTGCTATGATTTTGGGCGACAATATTTTTTACGGAAACGGTTTTTCTAAAGTGTTGCGTGAGGCAGCCGGAAGGGAGCATGGCGCTACAGTTTTCGGTTACTATGTTAACGACCCCGAGCGCTTCGGTATTGTTGAGTTTGACGAGAACGGCAGGGCTATTTCGATTGAGGAAAAGCCTAAAAATCCTAAGTCTAATTATTGCGTAACCGGTTTGTATTTCTACGACAACCGTGTTTGCGAGTTTGCAAAGCAGGTAAAGCCCTCGGCAAGAGGTGAGCTTGAAATAACCGACCTTAACAAAATGTATTTAGAGGACGGCTCGCTCAATGTTACCACGCTTGGCAGAGGATATGCCTGGCTTGATACAGGCACGGTTGACTCATTAAGTGAGGCGGCTGAATTTGTAAGGGTTATTGAAAACAGGCAGGATATTAAAATTGCTGCTATTGAGGAAATCGCATACAGAAATGGCTGGATTTCGAAAGAGCAGTTGTTGGCTTCGGCTGAAAAGTACGGTAAATCACCCTATGGCGCACATTTAAAAAACGTTGCAGAGGGCAAGATAAAATATTAAATTTGTTTAAAGCACCTTGAAAATTTTCGAGGTGCTTTTGTTTATATATAATAAATTATTAAAATACATATAAATATAATTGACAAAATGCCGTTAATATGGTATAGTAATCAAAACAATTTTTAAGCAGGTACAGAGATGCCGGCAAGGTTGAAATTTAAAATATTACTTAAGGGCAAGTGTGCCATAAGTGTATATTTTGGTTTATGTAATCTTGTCATATATGACAAGATTTTTTTATGGCCTTCTGTATGAATGAATAGGAGCAGAAAAAATGAAAGAGGTACTTTTAACTAAAAAGATAAAAGACGTAGCCGAAACTATTATTTCGGGTATGGGATTTTTGTCCTCTTCAAACGAATATATTATTATTCCCGGTCTTTGTGATGTGCATGTGCATTTCAGAGAGCCGGGTTTTTCTTATAAAGAAACCATTAAAACGGGTAGCGCCGCAGCGGCAAGGGGCGGATATACCGCCGTTTGCACAATGCCTAATTTAAAGCCGGTGCCCGACAGTATTGAAACTTTAAAAGAGCAGCTTGATATTATTGAAAAGGATGCATGTGTTAAGGTTGTGCCTTACGGTGCTATAACTAAGGGCGAGTTAGGACAAGAGCTTTCTTGTATGGAAGATATGGCGGCCCAGGTTTGCGCTTTTTCGGATGATGGCAGAGGCGTACAAAACAGTGATATGATGATAAAGGCTATGGAAAAGGCCAAAGCACTGGGTAAGATAATTGCCGCACATTGTGAGGACAACTCGCTTTTAAAAGGCGGTTATATTCACGATGGCGAGTATTCAAAGGCTCACGGGCATAAGGGTATATGCAGTGAGAGTGAATGGGGACAGATTGAAAGAGATTTAAAGCTTGCCGAACAAACGGGGTGTGCTTACCATGTATGCCATATTTCGACCAAGGAGAGCGTTGACCTTATAAGAAAATATAAAGCCTTGGGTGTTGACGTAACCTGCGAAACGGCGCCACATTATCTTGTGCTTTGTGATGAGGACTTGCAGGAAAATGGCAGGTTTAAAATGAATCCGCCTTTAAGAAGCAGAGAGGACCGTGACGCTTTAATCGAAGGTATTAAAGACGGAACGATTGATATGATTGCTACCGACCATGCACCGCATAGCGTAGAGGAGAAGGCAAAAGGCCTTGAAAAGAGCTTGATGGGAGTTGTCGGGCTTGAAACGGCGTTCAGCGTTCTTTACACCGAATTGGTTTTAAAGGGTGTCATAACGCTTGAAAAACTGGTTGAGCTCATGTGCATTAACCCTAAAAAACGGTTTGGTTTTGATTTGGAGGATGGGTTTACGGTATTTGAGGTATCAAAGACGTATGTAATTAACCCTCAAGAGTTTGTAACAAAAGGTCGAGCGACGCCATTTGAGGATAAAGAGGTTTACGGCAAATGCGTTCTGACCGTTTTGGACGGCAAAGTAGTTTATAAACAGTAATTTATATATTCGAAGGAGTAAGGCAAAATGGCTAAAAGAAATGATTTGAAAAAGATAATGATTATAGGCTCAGGCCCTATTGTAATCGGTCAGGCGGCAGAGTTTGACTATGCAGGAACTCAGGCATGTCTTGCATTAAAGGAGGAGGGCTATGAAGTTGTACTTTGTAACTCTAACCCTGCTACTATAATGACCGACACCTCTATTGCTGATAAGGTTTATATGGAGCCGCTGACCCTTGAATATATTGCTAAAATTTTACGTTATGAAAGACCGAACGCTATTATCCCCGGTATTGGCGGTCAGACCGGTCTTAATATTGCTATGCTGCTTGAGAAAAAGGGTATTCTAAAAGAGTGTCAGGTAGAGCTGCTTGGTACTAAAAGCGAGAGTATTGAAAGAGCCGAAGACCGTGAGATGTTTAAAGAGCTTTGTCAGGCCATCGGTGAGCCGACTATTCCTTCGAAAATTACCTATTCGTTAGAAGAAGCCAGAGAGGCTGCCGAGGAGATAGGATATCCTGTCGTTTTGCGTCCTGCATTCACACTTGGCGGTACAGGCGGCGGTTTTGCTAACAATCTTGAAGAGCTTGAGGAAATCGGTTTGAATGCATTTAAGCTTTCACCCGTACATCAGGTACTTATCGAAAAGAGTGTAAAGGGCTATAAAGAAATTGAGTTTGAAATGATGCGTGACGGCGAGGACAACGTTATAACCATCTGCGGTATGGAAAACGTTGACCCTGTTGGTGTTCACACAGGTGACTCTATCGTTGTAGCACCCATCCTTACACTTAACGAGCACGACCACAAAATGCTTAACGACAGTGCTATTAAACTTATTAAGGCATTGAAGATTGAGGGTGGCTGTAACGTTCAGTTCGCTTTAAATCCTGACACAAGTGAATATTATCTTATTGAGGTTAATCCTCGTGTTTCTCGTTCGTCGGCGTTGGCTTCTAAAGCAAGTGGATACCCAATAGCTAAGGTTACTGCTAAAATTGCTGTTGGTATGACATTAGAGGAAATTAAAATTGCCAACACAACCGCTGCAACAGCGCCCAGACTTGACTACATTGTTGCCAAGTTGCCGCGTTTCCCGTTTGATAAGTTTTCATCTGCTTCCAATAAACTTGGCACACAGATGAAGGCTACCGGTGAGGTTATGGGTATCGGCTCTAACCTTGAGGAGTGCTTACTTAAATCGGTAAGATGTCTTGAAACAGGTGCAAATCACTTCTATTTGCCTAAATTTGACGGTAAAACAGAAGAAGAGCTTTTGGAATACATTGTTGATTTTAAAGATGACAATATTTTTGCCATTGCACAGCTTTTCCGTTTAGGTGCTTCGGTTGAAAAACTGCATGAGGTAACAAAAATTACCGCATATTTCTTAGAATCTATCAAGAAAATTGTTGATATGGAAACGGTTATCAAGAACAATGTCAATGATTTAAAAGTTTTGAAAAGCGCCAAGAAGATGGGCTTTGGTGATGCGTACATTTCAAAGCTTTGGGGCTGTGATGAGGTAAGCGTATTTAAATTGCGTAAGGATAACGGTATTATGCCTGTTTACCGCATGGCTGATACACTTCACACAGGCGCATATATTCCTTATTTCTACTCGTCCTATACCGATGAAAACAAGTCGGTTTTGAGCGATAAGAAAAAAATTATAGTTTTGGGCGCAGGTCCTATCCGTATCGGTCAAGGTGTTGAGTTTGACTATTCTACCGTTCACGCAGTTACGACAATTAAAAGGTCGGGCTACGAGGCTATTATTATTAATAACAACCCTGAAACCGTTTCGACTGACTATACTACTTCGGACAAGCTTTATTTTGAACCGCTTACTCCCGAAGACGTTATGAACATAATTGAGTTTGAAAAGCCTGAGGGAGTTATTGCTTCGTTGGGCGGTCAGACTGCAATTAACCTTGCCCGTCCTCTTGAGATGAGGGGAGTTAAGATTATTGGCACCGACTGCGATGCTATTGACCGTGCCGAAAATCGTGATTTATTTGAAAAGTTATTATTATCACTTGATATTCCTCAACCCAAAGGCAAAGCGGTTACTGCTATTGAAGAGGGTATTAAAACTGCTAATGAGATTGGATATCCCGTGCTTGTCCGCCCTTCGTTCGTTTTGGGTGGTAGAGCTATGCAGATAGTTGCTAACGACGACCAGCTTCGTCATTACCTTAAAACCGCCGTTGAGATTGATGCAGACAAGCCCGTTCTTGTTGATAAGTATATCATCGGTAAAGAGGTTGAGGTTGACGCTATCTGCGATGGCAGAGACGTATTTATCCCCGGTATTATGGAGCTTGTTGAACGTACAGGTATTCACAGTGGTGACTCAATCAGCGTATATCCGACCTTTAGTATTTCGTCCAAGGTTAAGGGCACTATTTTACAGTATGCCAAAAAGCTTGGTTTGGGAATTGGAATTGTCGGTCTTTACAATATTCAGTTTATTGTTGATAAGGATGACAACGTATTTATTATCGAGGTTAATCCGCGCTCATCACGTACCGTACCGTTCCTTTCAAAGTCTACGGGTTACAGTCTTGCAGATATTGCTACCGAGGTTATCTTGGGCAAATCGTTAAAGGAGCAGGGAATATTTGATATATATCCTGAAGAGAGAAATCGTTGGTACGTTAAGGTGCCGGTATTCTCGTTCAGCAAAATCAGAGGTCTTGACGCATATCTTTCACCTGAAATGAAGTCGACTGGTGAAGCTATTGGCTACGATGACAAGCTTAACCGCGCACTTTACAAAGCATTACAGGCCTCGGGTATGCATTTGCAGAACTACGGTACTGTGTTTATCACGGTTGCCGATAAGGATAAGGAAGAGGCTTTACCGTTAGCCAGACGTTTTTATAATCTTGGCTTTAACATTGAGGCTACAAGCGGTACTGCAAAGTTCTTAAAAGAGCATGGTATCAGAACAAGGACACTCGGAAAATTGAGAGAAAACAGTGATGAAATTCAAACCGCTTTCCGCCAAGGACACATTGCTTACGTTATTAATACAAGCGACGTAAGTTCAATGGGACATACCCATGATGGATATAAAATTCGCAGTCTTGCTACCGAAAACAATATTACAATGTTTACGGCGCTTGATACCGTTAGAGTTCTTTTGGATGTTCTCGAGGAAACAACCATTTGTGTTTCTACTATTGATGCATAAGGGTTAGGGATAATAATGGAAAGAGTAATTTTTACTGTTCGTTCAAACGAGCAGATTGCTAAAGACGTTTATAAAATGGTGCTTTTGGGCAAAACCGACAGTATCACTGCATCGGGTCAGTTTATAAACATTTATTTAGATGGCTTTTATCTTCGCAGACCTATTTCGGTATGCGATTATGACGACGAAACCGTTACAATAATCTACAAGGTTGTAGGTAAGGGTACCGAAGCCATGAGCAAGCTTTCAAACGGTGCTGAGCTTGATGTTTTAAGCGGTCTCGGTAACGGATACAATACCACAAAAAGCGGTGACAGACCTTTGCTTTTAGGCGGTGGTGTAGGTGTTCCGCCTATGTATAACCTTTGCAAAAAGTTGGTTGCTGAAGGTAAGAACCCTATTGTTGTGCTTGGCTTTAACACAAAAGATGAGGTCTTTTACGAAAACGAGTTTAAGCAGTTGTGCAGTGACGTTTACGTGACAACGGTTGACGGTTCGTATGGTGTTAAAGGCTTTGTGACCGACGTTATGAAGGATGTTGACTATACCTTCTTTTACACCTGCGGTCCCGAGCCCATGTTCAGAGCAATAGCTAAGGTTGCTAAAACTAAAGGACAGTACAGCTTCGAGGAGCGTATGGGTTGCGGTTTTGGCGCATGTATGGGTTGTTCGTGTAAAACTTTGACCGGCAACAAACGTATTTGCAAAGAGGGTCCGGTTATGGAAAGCGAGGAGATTATATGGGAAAATTAAGTGTAAACCTTTGCGGTATTGAGCTCGATAATCCTATAATCCCCGCAAGCGGTACCTTTGGCTACGGATATGAGTTTGCCGAACTGTATGATATTAACCTTTTGGGTACTTTTTCGTTTAAAGGTACCACAAAGGATGCCCGTTTTGGCAACCCCACACCTCGAATTGCCGAGTGTACTGCCGGTATGATTAACGCCGTGGGTCTTCAGAATCCCGGCGTTGAAAAGGTTATAAGTGAGGAACTGCCCAAATTAAAAAAATGCTTTAATAAAAAGGTTATGGCTAACATCAGCGGTTTTTCGATTGAGGATTATGCTTACACCTGTGAAAAATTAGATAAATGTGAGCAAGTAGGTTGGCTCGAGGTTAACGTTAGTTGCCCGAATGTTCACGGTGGTGGTATGAGCTTTGGTACAAGTCCCGAGGCTGCGGCCGAGGTTACGAGAGCAGTTAAAAAGGTTACCACCAAGCCGGTTATAATTAAATTATCGCCCAACGTTACCGATATTGTGGCTATCGCTAAGGCTTGTGAGGATGCTGGTGCAGATGGTATCAGCCTTATAAATACAATGCTTGGTATGAGGATAGACCTTAAAACCAAAAGACCTGTTATTGCCAATAAAATGGGCGGTTTTTCGGGCCCTGCCATTTTTCCTGTGGCTGTTAGAATGGTTTATCAGGTGGCCAATGCCGTTAAAATTCCCGTTATCGGAATGGGTGGCGTATCAAATGCAGAGGATGTTGTTGAAATGATGCTTGCAGGTGCTACCGCCGTTCAAGTTGGCGCGGCAAACCTTGTTAATCCTTTTGTTTGCAAAGAAATTATTGAAGATTTGCCAAGGGTAATGCAGAAATATAACATAAATTCATTAAAAGAAACAATCGGAGGGATAAATAATGGGTAAGGACGTCATAATTGCTTGTGATTTTGCAAGTAAAGCACAGGTTATGGAATTTTTGGACAAGTTTAAGGGTGACAAGCCTTTTGTTAAAATCGGTATGGAGCTTTTTTATGCCGAAGGTCCTCAAATTGTTAAGGAAATCAAGGCGAGAGGTCACAAGATTTTTCTTGATTTGAAGCTTCATGATATTCCTAACACCGTTAAAAAATCGATGAGTGTATTGTCTAATTTAGACGTTGATATGTGTAACCTTCACGCAGCAGGTACTATCAGAATGATGGAAGCAGCTATTGAGGGACTTACCCGTCCCGACGGCACAAGACCTATGCTTATTGCCGTTACACAGTTGACATCGACCGACCAAGAGGCAATGGAGAATGATTTACTTATTAAAGAACCTATTGACAAGGTTGTTATGCATTATGCGTTGAACGCTAAAAAAGCAGGACTTGATGGTGTTGTTTGCTCACCGTTAGAGGCACAAAAGGTACACGACACCTGCGGTAATGATTTTGTTACTGTTACCCCCGGCGTGCGTTTTGCAGACGGAGATATCGGTGACCAGAAGCGTGTTATGACACCTGCCGAGGCTAATAAAATCGGTTCCGATTACATTGTTGTCGGCCGACCGATTACCGCAGCTGAGGATCCGGTGGCTGCATATGAGCGTTGTGTTAAGGAATTTGTTGGATGATTGAGACGGTACTGTTTGATTTAGACGGAACCTTGACTGAGCCTGACGAGGGGATTTTAAACTCGGTTATATATGCGTTAGACAAATTTTCAATAAAGGTTGAGGATAGGCGAAAGCTTTATTGCTTTATCGGGCCGCCCTTGGTTGATAGCTTTAAGGGTGTGTTTTGTTTTAGCGAGGAGCAAGCAGTTTTGGCGGTTAAATACTATCGTGAATATTTTTCCGAAAAAGGTATATTTGAAAACCGCTTATACGACGGTGTTAAAGAAATGCTTTTGAATTTGAAGAAAAGCGGTAAAAAAATCGTTCTTGCAACCTCAAAACCCGAAGAATTTGCCATAAAAATTCTCAAATTTTTTCAAATTTACGAATTTTTTGATTATGTTTGCGGCGCAACTATGGACGAAACTCGTAATGATAAGGTCGACGTAATTGCTTACATTGTTGAAAATTACGAGTT
>JAZRNK010000018.1:0-1684 GCA_045648145.1 Acutalibacteraceae bacterium
AATATTAGAAATGAACTCTTTTAATTTAAAATCTAATAGCCCTTTTTTCCTGTCAAAATCACTATTTTTATGCTATAAATCATGCTTTTTTTGTCTATGAAAATCATTTAACTTGCTATGAATCAACAAAGCTATCTGAGAAATAGTCGTAAAGTAGTGTTTTGCGTCTTGCGTCTTGCGCTTTCGGTCTCATAAACTAACCAATTAATAAAAATTAACGCAAGACGCAAACTGCAATTTGAGGATAAATAAATACGGATGGCATAAATTAGTGTAATTTGTGAGCTTTGTGGGCAAATAAATAATATTAATTCCGTACAAAGAATACCCACTCACAGTGTGTACTACCAAACAGCTACCTTCAGGCTACCTTCAAGCAAGAAAACAGTCACAATGCATACACACCGAGAGTGTGTATTTGTCCACAAAAAATGTAGTAAACCGAGTGCAAAATTCAAACACTTCTTAGAGATTAATAGATTCCATTTCTCTAACCAATCCTCTCTAGTTTCTATTTGCGTAATTTAAAAAATATCGTTATAATAAGAATAATTGCGCTTTTTTTGTGTGGAATTATTTTTGTTTTTTTGAGAAAATGCAAAAAATATAGCCTTATTTTGGACATAGTTTTTGCTAGTTAATCTGTTTTTTGGGGTGATGCGATATACAACTTCTTGTAAATTACATCGTTGGCGAGGGTTATTGTACGAAATACAAATAAATGACAAATTATAAAAAAACTATTGTAAAACATAAAAAATAATTTGCTCAGTATGTAAAATATTACTAAATTGCAATCGCAAAAACACAATCTTAATTAACTAAGCGATTCGACGGGTAGTAATGTGTGTTGTTATTCGCTAATCGCGCAAAAAATCTAAATACTATGAAAGTTTATCAATCAAACGAAATTAAGAACATCTCTCTTTTGGGTAGTTCTGGCTCTGGAAAAACCACACTCGTGGAAGCTATGCTTTATGAGTGTGGAGTTATAAAACGTCGTGGTACAATCGATGCAAAAAACACTGTGTCTGACTATTTCCCTGTTGAAATGGAATATGGTTACTCTGTATTCCCAACTGTGATTCACGCTGAATGGTTAGGCAAAAAACTTAATATTATTGACTGTCCGGGTTCTGATGACTTTGTGGGTGGTGCTATTACTTCTCTTGGCGTTACTGACCAAGCCCTTATCCTTGTAAACACTCAATATGGTGTTGAAGTAGGTACTCAAAACCACTTCCGCTATACTGAACAAACTAAAAAACCTGTTATTTTCCTCGCTAACCAATTAGATACTGACAAATCTAATTTCGAACAAACTGTTGAACAACTTCGCGAGAGCTTTGGCAACAAAGTTGTGTTGGTTCAATATCCAGTTAATTGTGGTGTTGGTTTCAACGCTGTAGTTGACGTCCTCCTCATGAAACTTTACAGATGGAAACCAGAAGGTGGTGCTCCTGAAATACTTGATATACCTGCTGAAGAACTTGATAAAGCAAAAGAACTTCATAATGCTCTTGTTGAGGCTGCTGCCGAAAAGGATGAAACTCTTATGGATAAATACTTCGAACAAGGTTCGCTCACTGAAGACGAAATGCGTTCAGGTATTCGTAAAGGTCTTATCGGTCGCGACATCTTCCCTATATTCTGCTGCTGCTCAGGCAAAGACATGGGCGTTCGT
>JAZRNK010000019.1:0-8742 GCA_045648145.1 Acutalibacteraceae bacterium
AGAAATTGATGTACTCGTTAAAGAGCAGGAAGCCATTAAGGCTACTTTAAAGGATAAAAAATCCGAGCTTGATTCAGATATCAAGAAGGTAAACTCGGTTATTTCCGGTCTTAATAGTAATATCAATAAACTCAACAATCAAGCAGATAAGATAGACTCTGCTATTAAAGAGTATGAGGATGCTATCAAAAATGCCCAGAATGTTGGTAGTGATCAGGTTCATAGTGGTCAGTTCATATGGCCGTGCCCTGGTTACCGTACGATAACCTCACCTTACGGTTACAGAATTCACCCCATTTCGGGTCAACGTAAACTCCATAAAGGTATTGATATTTCAGGTAGTGGCATCAAAGGTAAACCTATTGTTGCAACTGCTGACGGTATCGTTTCAATTGCCAAGTACAACGCAGGCGGTTATGGATATTATGTAATGATTAATCACGGTGAAGATGCCAAGGGTGACGCATATTCTACGCTTTACGCGCACATGACAAAGTATATTGTCAGTTACGGTCAAAGCGTGAAGAAGGGGCAGGTTATTGGCTATGTTGGTACAACTGGCGCTTCTAAAGGATATCATCTCCATTACGAAATCCGCGTTAACGGTGTTGCTAAAAACCCGATGAATTATTATTAAATTGTATTAAATGCGGGCTGTTTCAGCCCGCATTTGTAGGTTATTTTAAATATTAATCAATTAATTCAGTAGGTAATTTTATGAAAAAAACATTTTCCTTAAAATATTTAATAACTCTTGTGGCGTTTTTTACCGCCACAGCAGTATGTGTTACTGCAATGGCTTTTCAATATCTAATTATAGATAAAAAAACAGATACAACTGAAAATTATGTTAAAAAGATAGAGGAAATTGAAAGCCTTGTTAATAAATATTATATCGGTGATACTAATGAGCAGGATTTGATAGATGGTATTGCCTACGGTTATATGTACGGACTTAACGATAAGTATGCAGGTTACGTAGTTCCTGATGATGCCCAAGCAAGCTTGGATTCGCTTCACGGGCTTAATACGGGTATGGGGATACAGGTGACTATGCATCCGGATACTAATAATATATACGTGCTTGAGGTGCATAAATCAAGCCCTGCAGAATTAGCAGGAATAATGCCGGGTGACGAAATAACCGTTTTAGATGAAAATGTTGTAAAAGATTATGGATATAGCGAATCGATAAGCTATATTCAAAGCCGTCCTATTGATTCGAAAATTCGTGTTGTGTTAACCAGAGGAAAAGAAACGGTTGAAACCGACGTTATATTAAAGAACTTTGAAACGCAATCTGTTTTTTATAAAATGATTGACGGCATAGGATATATACAAATTACGTCGTTTAACGACCTTTCGGTAGACCAGTTTGTTGATGCCGTTGATAAACTGCAGGCCGATGGTGCAACGGCACTCGTTTTTGATTTAAGAGGTAACGGCGGCGGTACACTTATGTCGGTCTATCATATGGTCGATTATCTGTTACCCGAAGGCTTGATTATTAAGGTAAAATATAAAGACGAAAGACATAATGAGGTATATATGTCAGATTCGCAAGAGGTTAATTTGCCGATGGCAGTCTTGACTGATGGTAATACTGCAAGTGCTTCTGAACTGTTTTCGCAGGCTCTTAAAGACTACAACAAGGCAATAACGGTCGGTAGAAAAACCTACGGTAAAGGCGTTGTTCAACGCACCTTTACCTTGAGTGACGGTTCGTTAATTAAATTTACCGTTGCAAAATATTATACTGCTAACGGCACTTGCCTTGACGGTATCGGTGTTGTTCCTGATGTAGATGTTGAGTGGACAGAGGAAGAAATGAAGTATCGTCTTGTTAACGGCTTGTCTAATGATAAGGATTATCTTGCGGCGGTACAAAAATTAAAAGAAACTGCTCAACCGTCATAATCTTCAAGTATTTGTTGTAATTCCTGTTGCGATAATGCCGTGATACCTACTTTTAAAAGTTCACGGTCATAGGTCGGCAGATCGTAAATATACGGTGTGTCAAGCACGTATAACGGCTGTGCCTTTGCATCTTCAAAAACGGCTATTTTCCCATTATACTCTTTTACAATAAAGGTTTCTGCTTTTGAACTGCTTTGCACTTCGGGCTGAGTTATGACGTCTGCCTTTTTTGATTTAAGTGCAGTAATGTCTACTGCGAGGTATATAGCCGAAAAAACAAATGCAATCATAAAAATAACGGTTACTCTTTTAATGGTTTTATACAAAATTATCACTCCGAGAGTATTTTTGACTTCGTATAAACCCGTTATTCAGTAGCGTATAATAATTATAAAGATTTAGTAACAATACTGTAACACACAATTTAAACAAAATATGTTACAATATAACAAATGATAAACTGTTTCAAAGGCAAGGAGGTAAAATAGGTGAGTAATTTTGATAATGAAAAAGATTATGACCTTGATTACTTTGCAAAAAAAGAAGAAAAAGAGCCTGAATCGCAGGATGAGTTTGTCGATGCGGTTTCCGATGATGATTACAGTATCAACTCTTTTTCTAATTTGTCTGATGACGGTGACGACTTTGTAGAACAGCCTGTTGACGATTCTGAGGAGATTGATTTTGCCAATTTCGGCAAAAAGCGAAAAGAAATCAAAAAACAGAACAGCAAAGAAAAGAAAACAAAATTGAAGAAAAAGTTGAAATCCGTCGGTAAGGTTATGGTTTCGGTTTTGCTTATAGGTGTAATAACCGGTTGCTTGGTTGTCGGCGCCTTTGCCGTTTATGTTTTCAATTTTGTTGATCCCACCATGGATGAGGACCTTGATGAGCTGACACTTGCATTTACTACAACCGTTTATATCAAGGATGATGAAACGGGTGAGTACGTTGAGTATCAACGACTGCATAGTGAAGAAAATCGTATTTGGGTCAGCTTTGATAAAATGCCTTATAATCTTCAAAAGGCGTTTATCGCCGTTGAGGATAAAAGATTTAACGACCACCAGGGTGTTGACTGGAAGCGTACGGTAAGTGCTTTTGCCAATATGTTTTTAGACCTTTATTCGTCTAATCAGGGTGGTTCGACCATTACTCAACAGCTTGTAAAAAATCTTACGGGCGATAATAAGCAGTCGCCGATGCGTAAGATACGTGAAATTATGCGCGCTCGCTACCTTGAGGACAATTACGAGAAGGACACTATATTAGAGTGTTATCTTAATACAATTTGTCTTGCAGGCGGTATTTACGGTGTAGAGGTTGCGTCAAACTATTATTTTGATAAAAGTGTTGATGAATTGACACTGGTTGAATGTGCATCTCTTGCAAGTCTTGCAAAGGAGCCTGAAAAATATAGGCCCGATAAGAACCCGAAAAACAATAAAACCAGAAGAAATACCGTTTTGGCTCTTATGTATGAGCAGGGATATATCACAGAAGAAGAGTATAATGAGGCTAAAGAAACCGAGCTTGTTTTAAACATTAATTCTAATGCAAAAAACAATTCGAAGATAAATAGCTATTTTATTGATACGTTGATTGATGACGTCGTTGACCGTATGGTTGACGAGTACGGTTATGACGAATCTCATGCTCAAAAGAACTTCTATAACGGTGGTTATAAAATTTACTGTACTTTAAATCCGGATGTTCAGTCGGTTTTAGAGGATGAGTATTCTAAAACAAGCAAATATTTTACTGCCAAGAGTTCAAAGGACGGCTCAACCGTTCAGTCGGCCATGACTATTATGGACTATGAGGGACATATTGTTGGTATCGTTGGCGGCGCAGGTGAAAAAACCGAAAACCGTGGACTTAACCGCGCTACTATGTCTTATAGACAACCCGGTTCTACAATGAAACCGCTTGCAGCCTATTCGCAGGCAGTACAGAAGAATTTAATTCATTATTCTTCTATGCTTGACGATGAGGCTATTCCGAATTATTTTGGTGGCGGTAAAGCTGGTCCTAATAACTGGTACGGATATTATAAGGGTAAGGTTATTGCAGCCTATGCTCTGGAAAAATCAATAAATACCGTTCCGTGTGCGCTCGTTAAACGTATGGGTGTTGAAGGTACTTACTATCATTTGACAAACAACCTCGGTTTTTCAAAGCTTGACGATACAGAGGATATGAACCTCTCGTCGTTGGGACTTGGCGGAACCTATAAGGGCATTACAACTACGCAATCTGCCGCGGCTTTTGCGGTTTTTGGTAACTTGGGTAAATACTATCAGCCTACTACCTTTACGTTGGTTACCGATCAGCATGGTAACGTTATTTTGAAAGAAAAAGACGGTCATCAGGCACTTGATGAAAACACCGCAACCGTTATGAACTATATGTTACGTGAGGTCGTTTATGGTAGCGAGGGTACAGGTACTTTGGCTCAAGGTTATAGCACAACTATGAAGTGTTACGCTAAAACAGGTACAGCTACCGAAAATATCGACTGTTGGTTTGCAGGTGGTACGCCTTATTACGTCGGCTCCTGCTGGTTTGGTTTTGACCAATCTGCAGCGGTCAACCCGTCGTCCTTGGCAAAACAGATGTGGGTAAACGTAATGAAGCGTGTTCACGCTGATTTAGAGCCTAAGGAGTTTGTCGATAGCGAGTTTGTAACAAGACGTTACTATTGTAACGAAACAGGCTTACTTGCAACCGATACGTGCCCTAATAAGAGCGTCGGTTGTTATAAAACAACCTATTCTTTACCTGCACAGTGTAGTGCTCACGCAGGTACTTTGTTGCCTGAGTATATAGAGCAAAAGCCCGGTGAGGAAGGAACGGGTGAGGGTGGAACAACTCCGCCTCAGACCGATGCAAGCAGTAATAGCAGTACAACTACCAGCAGTAACGCTGCTTCCACAAACAGTACCGCAAGTAGTACGACGAGCAGTACTACAAGCAGTGCGACAAGTAGTACAACAAGTTCTGACAGTACTTCTTCAGCCGAAAGTACTTCTTCAGAAACTGCAACAACCAATTAAAAATAAAACCCTCGGTTTCCGTAATGGAAGCCGAGGGTTTTTAAATGCAAAATATTATTTAATAATACTTTCGCCGTCCATTTCAGCGGGCTGTTCTAAACCTAATACTTTGAGTATTGTGGGTGAAATGTCGCAAAGTCTGCCACCCTCACGAAGTGTGCAGGGATGGTTTACTACTGCAAAAGGAACGGGATTGGTTGTGTGTGCTGTGAACGGTGACTTGTCCACGTCAATCATACGGTCGGCATTACCATGGTCGGCGGTAATCAATACAACACCGCCCATTGCAACTGTGGCGTCAATAACACGGCCAACACAGGTGTCAACCGTTTCAACGGCCTTAACAGCGGCTTCAAAAATACCGGTGTGTCCAACCATATCACAGTTAGCAAAGTTAAGAATAATAACGTCATACTTGCCGCTTTCAATCGCCTCTACAACCTTGTCACAAACAGGCACAGCGCTCATTTCGGGCTGTAGGTCGTAGGTAGCAACGGCAGGGGACTTAACAAGTATTCTATCTTCACCCTCGTATTCAACCTCTTTACCGCCGTTGAAGAAGAAGGTTACGTGAGCATATTTTTCGGTCTCGGCAATTCTTAACTGAGTCATACCTTTTTTAGAAAGATATTCGCCAAGAGTGTTAACGAGTGTCTGAGGCTTGAAAGCAACCTCAACGTTGGGCATAGTAGCGTCGTATTGTGTCATACAGACGTAGAATACCTGCTTTCTGCCGCCTTTGCGTTCAAAGCCTGTAAAATCATCATCAACAAAGGTACGTGTAATTTCACGTGCGCGGTCAGGACGGAAGTTGAAGAAGATAACACTGTCGTTGTCGGCAATAGCTTTACCGCCCGCAATAACGGTGGGAATAACAAATTCGTCGGTAAGATTTTTACCGTCACCGTCAACTGTTTCGTATGACTTCTTTATAGCCTCAACAGCGTCGTCAGCCATAATACCGTCGCCATAAACACAAGCACTGTATGCCTTTTCAACACGGTCCCAGCGGTTGTCACGGTCCATGCCGTAATAACGACCTGCAACGGTTGAAATTTTACCTACGCCGATTTCAGACATTTTCTGCTGTAGCTGTGCTACGTAATCAGCGCCTGAAGCAGGGGGAACGTCACGTCCGTCAAGTAAGCAGTGAACGTAGACTTCCTCAAGTCCGTTGTCTTTAGCAAGCTGTAATAAAGCGTAAAGATGCTCAATGTGGCTGTGAACACCGCCGTCTGAAAGTAATCCCATAAAATGTAAGGCAGAATTCTTTTCCTTACAGTTGGCAATAGCTTTGCAGAAAGCCTCGTTTTTAGCCAATTCGCCATCTTTAGCGGCTTTGGTGATACGTGTTAATTCCTGATAAACAACGCGACCTGCGCCTATGTTGGTGTGACCAACTTCGGAGTTACCCATCTGTCCGTCAGGTAAACCCACGTCCATTCCCGAAGCGCCAATTTGTGTGGCAGGGCAGGTTTTAAATACCTTGTCAAGAACGGGTGTCTTTGCGGCAAAAATCGCATTGCCAATGGTTTCGGAGTTAAATCCAAAACCGTCCATAATAGTTAAAACTACAGGTTTTTTCATTGTAAATCTTTCCTATAAATTATTTACTTGCAGCGGCAACAATGATGGAGAAATCCTCAGCCTTGAGTGAAGCGCCACCGATAAGTCCGCCGTCAACGTTAACCTTTGCAACAAGCTCGTCTGCATTTTTGGCGTTCATGCTTCCGCCGTACTGAACAGTAACGGTTTCGGCAACATCCTTGCCGTAAACCTCTGCAATAGCTTCTCTTACGTAGCCGTTACCCTCGTCAGCCTGGTCTGCAGTTGCAGTAACACCGGTGCCGATAGCCCAAACAGGCTCGTAAGCAATGATAATGTTCTTAAGGTCGTCCTTAGAAACGTTTGTAAGTGCCATTTTAGTCTGGAATTTAAGTAAGGTTTCGGTGTAGCCAAGCTCTCTCTGCTCAAGAGTCTCACCAACACAAACGATAGCCTTTAAGCCTGCCTTGACAGCGGCAAGAGTGCGAAGGTTAACGGTCTGGTCGGTTTCGCCAAAGTACTGACGGCGCTCGCTGTGACCGATAACTACATATTCAACACCAAGCTCGGTAAGCATATTAGCGGCGATTTCACCGGTGTAAGCACCACTCTCTTTAAAGTGAACGTTTTCAGCACCAATTTTGATGTTAGAACCCTTTGCTGCTTCAATAGCTGCAGGGATGTCAACGTAAGGAACACAAAGAACAACGTCACAACCTGCGTCTTTTACTAAAGGCTTCATTTCGTTAATAAGTGCGGTTGTTTCAGCCGGTGTTTTGTTCATTTTCCAGTTACCTGCAATAACTGCTTTACGAACTGATTTATTCATAATTAATCCTCCAAATATACAATATTTGCGGCATAGAAGTAATTTCCATGCCGCGTTTTTTACTACAAATTATTTATCGTTAACTGCTGCAATACCGGGAAGCTCTTTGCCCTCAAGGAACTCAAGAGAAGCGCCGCCACCGGTTGAAATGTGACTCATCTTGCTGCCAAAACCGAGTGTGTTAACAGCTGCAGCCGAGTCACCGCCACCGATAATTGTGGTTGCGTCGGTTTCTGCAAGGCTCTTAGCAACGGCAATAGTACCCTTTGCAAGAGTGGGGTTCTCAAATACACCCATAGGTCCGTTCCAAACAACAGTCTTGGCAGACTTTACAGCCTCAGCGTAAAGCTCTGCAGTCTTTGTGCCAATGTCAAGACCCATATAGTCATCAGGAATTTTGTCTGCATCAACAACGATAACCTCAACAGGTCCGTCGATGGGGTCAGGGAATACCTTACCAACTGTGCAGTCAACAGGGAGGAGAAGCTTAACGCCGTTTTCTTCAGCCTTTTTCATCATCTCTTTGCAGTACTCAATCTTCTCTGCGTCAAGAAGTGATGTACCAACGCCGTAGCCCTTAGCAGCAAGGAAGGTGTAAGCCATACCGCCGCCAACGATAACAGTGTCAGCCTTGGTAAGAAGATTTTCAATAACAGGGAGCTTGTCTGCAACCTTAGCGCCACCGAGAATGGTGACAAAGGGGCGCTCGGGGTTTTCAACAGCGCCACCGAGGAACTTAAGCTCTTTCTGCATGAGGTAACCAACAGCAGCCTCTTCAACAAAAGCGGTTACGCCAACGGTAGAGCAGTGAGCTCTGTGAGCTGCACCGAAAGCATCGTTAACGTAGATTTCGAAAAGAGAAGCAAGCTCTTTTGATAAAGCTTCGCCGTTCTTGGTTTCTTCTGCGCGGTAACGGGTGTTCTGTAAAAGAACAACATCGCCGTCGTTCATAGCAGCAACAGCCTTTTTAGCATTTTCACCAACAACACAATCATCAGCTGCAAAAACAACGTCTTTGCCCAAATGCTCGCTAAGTCTTACAGCAACAGGAGCAAGACTGAGTTCAGGCTTGGGTTCGCCCTTCGGCTTGCCTAAGTGAGAGCAAAGAATAACCTTGCCGCCGTCGTTGATAAGCTTCTTAATGGTAGGGAGTGCTGCAACAATTCTGTTTTCGTCGGTGATAACGCCGTTTTTAAGCGGAACGTTAAAATCGCAACGTACAAGAACGCGTTTGCCCTTTACGTTGATGTCATCGACAGTCTTTTTGTTTAATACTGACATATGAGTTCATCCTTTCAGAAATAATTGTCAAATTTTGAACAATCTTATTTTATCTTATTATCATCCATTTTTCAAGATGATATTAACAACAAAAAGCAATTTTTGTGTTTTTTT
>JAZRNK010000020.1:0-1864 GCA_045648145.1 Acutalibacteraceae bacterium
AGGTGTTATTCGTCACACAGCGGCTCACATTATGGCACAGGCAATTAAAAGGCTTTATCCCGAAGCAAAATTTGCTTACGGTCCTGCAACCGAAAAGGGCTTTTATTACGACGTTGATTTAGGCGATATTAAGTTGTCCGACGATGCTTTGGCAAAAATCGAGGACGAAATGCGTAAAATCGTTAAAGAAAATTTGCCTATCAAACCGATGATTTTACCTCGTGACGAGGCTATAAAATTGATGGAGGAACAGGGCGAAATCTACAAGGTTGAGCACATTGCCGATTTGGCTGACGACGAGCCGATCAGCTTTTATAAGCAGGGCGATTACGTTGATATGTGCCGTGGACCGCACCTTGCATACACCAAGGCTTTAAAGGCATTTAAATTGACAAGTATTTCGGGTGCTTATTGGAAAAACGACAGCAACAACAAAATGCTTACCCGTATAAACGGCACTGCTTTTGCTACCGCCGCCGAGTTAGAGCAGCATTTAACCATGCTTGCCGAGGCCGAAAAACGCGACCACAACAAAATTGGCCGTGAGCTTGAGTATTTTACTACCGTTGACGTTATCGGTCAGGGCTTGCCTATTCTTTTGCCGAAGGGTGCACGTACCATTCAGACCTTACAGCGTTTTGTTGAGGACGAGGAGCAGAGAAGAGGATATTTACTTACCAAAACTCCGCTTATGGCCAAGCGTGACCTTTACAGAATTTCGGGCCACTGGGACCATTATTTAGA
The DNA here is from genome assembly GCA_045648145.1 of Acutalibacteraceae bacterium. GTDB lineage: Bacteria > Bacillota > Clostridia > Oscillospirales > Acutalibacteraceae > UMGS172. The sequence goes on from JAZRNK010000020.1 coordinate 745, forward strand.
CGGAATGTTTATTTTGGGTGATCCTAACGACGAGGAAAAAGAGTGCTTTGCCCTGCGTCCGATGACCTGCCCGTTCCAGTATCAAGTTTTCTTAAATAAGATGCGTTCTTACCGTGATTTGCCTATGCGTTTAGGTGAAACCTCAACCCTTTTCAGAAACGAGGATTCGGGTGAGATGCACGGTCTTATTCGTGTTCGTCAGTTTACTATTTCAGAAGGACATCTTATTCTTCGTCCCGAGCAGTTAGAGGACGAGTTCAGAGGCTGCTTGGAGCTTGCTAACTATATGCTTAAAGCCGTTGGTCTTGACGACGACGTTACCTATCGTTTTTCACAGTGGGACCCCAATAATACTGCAAAATATGAGGGCACTGCAGAGCAGTGGGACGAGGCTCAAGCCTTGATGGGCAAGATTCTTGATAATTTAGGAATTAAATACTCTATTGGTATCGATGAGGCCGCATTCTACGGCCCGAAACTTGACATTCAGATTAAGAACGTTCACGGTAAAGAGGACACTCTTATTACCATTCAGATAGATATGCTGCTTGCCAAGAAGTTCGGTATGGAGTATGTTGACGTTGACGGTGAGAAAAAGATTCCGTATATTATTCACCGTACCTCGCTTGGCTGCTACGAGAGAACTTTGGCGCTCATACTCGAAAAATATGCAGGTGCATTACCGTTGTGGTTGGCACCCGAGCAGGCAAGGGTTATTCCGTTGTCTGAAAGAATGGCTACCGAGGCAAAAGAGGTTACTGCAAAGCTTGCAGCCGCAGGTTTGAAGGTGAGCTGTGACGACCGTAACGAGAAGATGGGTTATCGTATTCGTGAGGCCCAGCTCGAAAAGATTCCGTACATGCTTATCATTGGTGATAAAGAGGTTGAAAACGGTACTGTTTCGGTTCGTGCAAGAAGTGGCGGAGACCTCGGCGCTATGCCGTTGGATGAGTTTATCGCTATGGCAAAAAATCAGGTTGAAACCTTGCATATTGACAAATAATTTTAAGCAAAATTTATGAATAACCGACGGGATTTTCTCCGTCGGTTATTTTTGTTTTGTTTTTTAAAAAATAGCTAATAAAAATTAATTAAATTTGTTAAAAAATTATCAAAAAAA
>JAZRNK010000021.1:0-6092 GCA_045648145.1 Acutalibacteraceae bacterium
AAAAACTTCAACGAGGTAGCATTGGGCTATAGCGAGGAAATCGCTATTGACGAGGCGTTAAGATGCTTAAATTGTAAAAATATGCCGTGCGTTTCGGGCTGCCCCGTCAATATACATATCCCTGAGTTTATAGGCAAAATTAAAGATGGCGATTTTGAAGGCGCTTACAATATAATAGCCAAAACCTCGTCACTACCGGCTGTTTGCGGTCGAGTTTGTCCGCAAGAAACACAATGTGAAAGCAAATGTGTTCGCGGTATTAAGGGTGAGCCGGTTGGTATAGGTCGACTTGAAAGGTTTGTGGCTGATTGGCATAATGCTCATTCTGAAAATGCACCTAAAAAGACAAAAAGCAACGGCAGAAAGGTTGCTGTCGTGGGCTCTGGCCCGTCAGGACTTACCTGTGCGGGTGACCTTGCAAGACAAGGCTACGATGTGACGGTTTTTGAAGCCCTGCATGAGCTTGGCGGTGTTCTGGTTTATGGCATTCCTGAGTTCAGACTGCCTAAAAAAATAGTAAAAAGAGAAATTGAAAATTTAAAAGCCTTAGGTGTCGAGTTTTCAACAAATATGGTTATCGGTAAAATCTTAACGGTTGACGAGTTGATGGATATGGGCTATAAGGCTGTGTTTATTGGCTCGGGTGCCGGTTTACCTAGCTTTTTAGGTATTCCCGGTGAAAGCCTTAAGGGTGTTTATTCGGCTAACGAGTTTTTAACTCGTTCTAATTTGATGAAAGCCTATGATGACCAATCAACAACACCGATAATGAAGGGTGGTAAGGTTGCGGTAGTAGGTGGCGGTAATGTCGCTATGGATGCCGCAAGAACTGCTTTAAGACTGGGTGCCGAAAAGGTTTATATAGTTTATCGTCGTTCTTTGGATGAGCTTCCTGCAAGGCGTGAAGAGGTTGAACACGCTATGGAGGAGGGCATTGAATTTAAATTGCTCAATAACCCTGTTGAAATTTTAGGTTACAATAACCCTGATGATAAGCGTGATAGTAAAAACGGCTTTGTAACGGGTATGAAGTGTATAAAAATGAAACTTGGCGAACCCGATGAGCGTGGCCGCCGTCGTCCTATACCTATAAAAGATAGTGAGTTTGTTTTAGATGTCGATACCGTAATTATTTCTATCGGCACGTCACCTAATCCGCTTATAAAAGCAACCACCGAGGGCTTGTCAGTTAACTCACGTGGTGGAATTATTGTTGAGGAGACCACAGGTGCTACTACCAAAGAGGGTGTGTATGCAGGTGGAGATGCCGTAACGGGTGCCGCAACTGTTATCTCAGCAATGGGAGCAGGTAAGTTAGCTGCAAAGGCAATCGATGAATATTTAAGTAAATAGTGGGTGTGTAACAGTTTTTGTTACAAAAATAAAGGGATGAAAATATGAAAAGGAATGTAAGTTTGTTGTTGTGTGTTGTACTTGCGTGTACTTTTTCGGTAATAGGTTGTACTGCCGATAAGGACGATGGTAGCATTAGTGATACTGTGAGTCATAACGAAACATCAAGCATAGTTGTGTCTGAAACAAGCCCGGTTGACGATACAAGTTCGACTGATGATACGAGCTCGGTCAACGATACTTCGTCAGAGGTTCAAAGTAGTCAGGTAGTACAGTCAAGTCAACCGTCACAGCAGGTACACGAAAACGTTTCGGCACAGGTAGGCCCATATACTATTTACGATATTTATAACACTAAAGGTTTATCAAATAAACGAATAGGTCATTCTTTTGGCATTGCCAAAGATGGCAAACCGCACAGTATTTCGGTAAATTATCAAAAATATTTTACTGAAAATCCGCAGTATAATGCTCTTGTGTATGATATCCAGTCGACCGATAAGTGTATGTATCTTACGTTTGATTGCGGTTATGAGTATGAACAACTCACCGGCAAAATACTTGACACTTTAAAAGAAAAGAATGTGAAAGCGGCCTTTTTCTGTACACTGAATTATATCAAGAAAAATCCGAAATTGGTTCGTCGTATGATAGACGAGGGGCATATAGTAGGTAACCACAGCGCCTCACATCCCGATTTTTCTGCTATATCGAGAAAGCAACAGGCCGAAGAAATTTATAAATTTGAGGAATATTTGCAAAAAACCTATAATTATAAAAGCCCGTATTTCCGTTACCCTTCGGGAGCTTATTCCGAAAATAGCTTAGAGCTTGTTTCTTCAATGGGTTATAGACAGATTTTCTGGTCGATTGCATATTCCGATTGGGATACCGAGGCTCAAAAAGGCGCCGATTATGCATATGATACGGTTACTGCAAGATATCATTCGGGCGCAGTTATATTGCTTCATGCCGTGTCGTCTGACAATGCCGAAGCATTGGGTAGGATGATAGATAGCGCGGTGCAAGACGGTTACACCTTTAAGTCGTTAGACGAGTATTATGAATAAAAAACAAACCCCTCACAGATAAACTGTGAGGGGTTTGTTTTTTGCTTAATTATTTAAGTACTTTAAGATAGTCGAGAATTGATAAAACGATGCCAATGAGGAAATAAAGCTCAACAAGACCGCCTAAAAGACCTACGATGAGGCCGATGATCGGGATGAGAGCGACAATGCCCATAACAACACCGATTACAGCAGCAACAACGATGTAAACGATGATATTTACAACAAGTGCTGTCACATCATTCTTTTCTTTAAAGGAATAAGGGAAAAACTTCTTTAACATATCCATTTAATACACCACCTTATTAGTTTTTATAATTATAACAAACTATGTCAAAAAAAGCAATAATATTAAAGATATTTAAAGAAAAAATCATGTTTTTTGTAACAACATATTCATAAGATTTGGTCCGTGTTCTATATATATACCGGTTGCCTTGGCATTTTCCTCGTTAAATGTGTCAACGCCGCTGTCAGCGTTTTTACTGTCATAAATAAGGAATGGCACAGGGTCACTTGCGTGGGTCATCGTAGCAAGTGGGGTAGGATGGTCAGGTGCTATAAGTATACGGTATTCGCCATAGCTTTCCAAAGCTTTTAAAATGGGGGATAAAACCTTGTTGTCAATAAGCTCAATGGCTTTAACCTTGTTAAGCGCCTCGCCTCTGTGACCGCATTCGTCGGGTGCTTCAATATGGACATAAACCAAATCGCAGGTTTTAAAAAGTCGGCAGGCGGCTTCGGCTTTGCCTTCAAAGTTAGTGTCAATGTAACCGGTAGCACCCTTGACCTCGGCAACCTCACATTTTGCAAGCTTACCGATACCTTTAATAAGGTCAACGGCCGAAACAATACCTGCGTTTACTTGAAACTTATCATAAAACGACTGCATTTGAGGCTTTGTGCCTTCGCCCCAAAGCCAAATTGAATTGGCAGGGCGTTTGCCATCGGCAATTCTTTTTAAATTGACGGGATGGTTTTTAAGCAATGCATAGCTTTTCTTCATCATATCTATAAGAGCTTGTGCATTTGCGTGATTGCTTAAGTATTCACCGATAACTTTACCGCTTATATCGTGAGGCGGTGTCATATCACCAAGTTCGGTGGTACCGTTTTTGACCACAAGACAGTGACGGTAGCTTACACCTGCATAGAACGAATAAATTTCGTTACTAAAATATTCTTGGACTGATTTTATAATCTCGGCAGCCTCGGCGGATGAAATATCACCGGCGCTATAATCTACCATTGTTTTGTCTTCGTAATTTTCTTCATCAGAAAGTGTTACAAGGTTGCAACGAAGGGTCACATCGGTGTTACTTAAATCAATGCCGATACTTGCAGCTTCTAACGGTGAACGACCGGTGTAGCATTCTAACGGGTTATAGCCTAAAACCGAAAGATTAGCAACGTCGCTGCCGGGCTTGAGTCCTGCGGCAACCGTTCTTGCAAGGCCTACGGTAGCTGTTCTTGCGAGTTTATCCATATTAGGCTTATTTGCTAATTCCATAGGCGTTTTACCGCCTAATTGTTCCGATTTATAATCTGCCATTCCGTCGCATAGAAGAACCAAATATTTCATAATTGCGCATCCTTTCATATTTTATTACATAACGTTCATCAAAATTGTTAATATTACGGGCATTGTAATCATTGATAGCAATGTGCTTACTGAAACCACTTTACTTGTATACGGTGCATCGCCGTCGAACTGTTCTGCAAAAACACTCGTTATGGCGGCAACAGGGGTAGCAGAACTTATTACTACAATAACCGTTGATGCCGACAGTATATCATCAGGGATAATTCCAAACAATGCTATAAGCTTCATAATTGCAAGAATAACTAAAGGTAGAAGTATCAACCTTATGAACGAAAGAATGGGTATGTTGCGGTCAGAAATTAGTGTTTTTAACTTTGATTCGGCAAGCCTTATGCCTATCATCATCATAGAAAGCGGGATGACAGTTGATTTTAACAAAAAAAGCACGTTGTCTTTAACGATGGGAACAAGATATCCGTTCCAGAAAGGTTCTATTAAAGGCGGAATATCAACAAACCCGCTTAATATGAAAATAGCAAAACCTATGTATGTAGGAATGGTGGCAGGGTTAAGGAACATCTTCTTAGGAGAAAAATATTTTTTGTCGCCCGTATAAATGTAGCAACCGACAGACCAGACGAAGATGTTAAAAACGGCCACGTAAAAGGTTGAGTAAATTGCAGAAACAGGACCTAAAAGTTCGCTTATAAGAGGTATTCCCATAAAACCTGCGTTGGTGAAAACGGTTGAGAATTTTAATACTATCCGTTTTTTCTCGGGCGCATTTTTAAAAAGGAAAAATGAAACTCCAAAAAACATTAGATGAAAAATTACGGCAAATGCAAAAACGTAAAGAGAGGTAATCAAAATTTGTGTACTGAATTGCGCATCTAAAAATGAATATATTATCATTGCCGGTTGTGATAGATAAATAACTGTGTTGGCAAAACCTTTCGCTAAACTGCCGTCTACTTTGTTTGTTTTTCTTAAAACGAATCCACAGGCGACCATAGCGGTAAGTAGCACAACTTTTTGAACAAGCGTTTCAAGGCCGAACATTTAACCACTCCATAAAATTAACGTGTACTGTATAAATATATTACATATTTTAAATGCATTTTTCAACAAAAAATATTATTATTTAAAAATAAATAAACCTCCGCACAAAATCACGAAGGTTTATTTATAAACACTTATGCATTTTTACCTATGAACAAAACCTATGCCGGCCTATTACTTTAATTAACGGGCGAGACCATATCCATTTGCTTGTAGCGGTGTTTGGGTTGAAATAGTATATTGCACCGCCGCTCGTATCAAGTCCGTTAAGTGCATCGCGTGCAGCAGAGTAAGCACTGTCGGCCACATCTACGTAAAACTGGCCGTCATCAATGCATGAAAAAGCGCCTTTTTGATAAATCACACCCGAAATTGAGTTAGGGAATGATGGGTGTTCAACTCGGTTCAAAACAACGGCGCCAACGGCAACCTGACCTGCATACGGCTCACCTCTGGCTTCGGCAGATATAAGACGGGCAAGCAACTGATAATCGGATGACGAGTATCCGCTGTTCGAAGAAGAGTCAACGCCTGTCGGTAAACCGATTAATTCTAAGGTTTTAACACCGCAAATGCCGTCGGCGGTAATGCCTTGCTTTTTTTGAAATGATATTACAGCAGACCGGGTTTTTGTTCCGTAAATTCCGTCGACGCTACCTTTATAGTAGCCCCACGATTTTAAACGGCTCTGAATGTTTCTGACCTCACTACCACGTGAACCTATTGCCGAATATCCGTTGACCTGAGTGGTGAAAACGGTTGTGACGAGCGTTATACATATAATAGATAATAAAATGCGAAAGATTCTTTTCATTATTTTAACCTCTTTGTAATAAAAAAACGAGTTGTTTATTACATTGTTTCCATTGAATAACTTTATATGTATTTTTTAGGCGTAAAAATATTAATATTTTTTCAAAAACTCGAAAAAAAGTGTTGACAAAGGGGGATGAGTGTGGTAATATAATCGAGCGCCTTTGAGGGCGGCATAGAGCAAAAAGCACTGTGTTAGTAAGGAAAAGGGCGCGAACGGACCTTGAAAATTAAACAACGATATAACTTAAAAA
>JAZRNK010000022.1:0-4706 GCA_045648145.1 Acutalibacteraceae bacterium
ACCACAATGCCGGGTGACGACGTAACCCACCCCGTACCCGATAATACAGGCTATATCACAGAGGGTCAGTATTATCTTAAAGGCGGAAGAATTGAACCGTTCGGCTCACTTTCACGATTAAAGCAAAACGTAAATAGCAAAACCCGTAAGGACCACCGTGCACTTATGGATGCTATGATTCGTATGTATTCCTCTTATAAAGAGACCTTAGAGAAGAAGAACATGGGCTTCTCAATGAACCGTTGGGACGAAAAGCTGCTCAAATACGGTAAGCTTTTTGAAGAAAAGCTTATGGACTTGTCGGTCAACCTCTCGCTTGAACAAGCGTTAAACTTGGGATGGGAAATTTTGGCTGACTGCTTCGAAAGGCAAGAAACAGGTATTAAGTCAGACCTTACTGACGAATTTTGGCCTGAAAAATAAGGGGGATAAGTAGTTTTGGCAAAAATCAAATTAACTAAAAACGAGTTAAAGGTGCAAAAAGATGCTCTTAAAATGTACCGCCGATATTTGCCTACACTAACACTTAAAAAGCAACAGCTCCAAGCCGAAATTCGTACTATAGAGGCTAAAGCCGAGGCTGTCAGAACGGCAAGACAGGAATTGGAGCAGGGCTTTAATGATTGGATAGCCGTTTTCAGTGAAACCGAAGCCTTTCCCAAGGGGATAATCACCGTAAGCAATATCCGTAAAGGTACGGGTAATATTGCCGGTGTGCAAATTCCCGTTTTTGAAGGTGCCGACTTTTCGAGAGGCGACTATGATTTGTACGAAACACCTCTTTGGGTAGATATAGCCGCTAATCATATGGAAAAGGCGATGTCGCTCGATTTAGAGGCAGAAGTGTTAGACGAACAGGTCCGACTTTTAGAGAGGGAGTTATTAGCAACCTCACAAAGAGTCAATTTGTTCGAAAAGGTTAAAATTCCCGAGACACAAGAGAACATCAAAAAAATATCAATCTATATGGCAGACCAACAGGTTAGCGCCGTAGTTCGTTCAAAAATATCAAAACGCAAAATAGCCCTTCGTAACGATGAAGCGTCCGAAAGGCAGGTGTCGTTATGATAGTTCCTATGAAAAAAGTGTCACTCATAATGCTGAGTGACAAAAAACGCGAAACCTTAAAGACTCTTCGTAAATTAGGTATCGTGCATATCGAAGTGACCGAGGGCTCGGGCGAAAAACTAATAGAGCTCAAAACCAGATTGTCACTTTTAGAAGGTGCGCTTTTCACAATAGGCAAACAAAAGCATACAAATGAGAAAACGATAACCTTTGACGAGGCTTTGGCGTTAGCAGAGGAGGTTGCAGCGCTTTCTGAAGAAAGGAAAGAATTGGCAGCCCAAAAAATCTCGCTTATAGCCGAGCTTGACCGTTTAAAAAGCTGGGGCGAAATTGACCCCGATAGTATTATCGAGCTTGTCGAAAAGGGTGTTGACGTTTCTCTTTACGAAATTCCCAAGCAAGAATATAAAAAGCTTGACCAAAGGGTAACAACCGTAAAGGTAGAGGCAAATAAATCTTCCGTAAAATGCTTGGTTGTTAAAACAAACGCCGAAGGCGAGGACGAATTGCTTAATACCTTAAAGGTCTATAAGGTCGATTTGCCTAAAATTTCTACCGCTCAAATAAATCAGAATATTGCCGATTTAGGTCAAAAAATTACAGAAATTGACCAAAAAATCACTTCTTTTGCAGATTATATCGTAGGCTTAAAAAATGCAGTTGCCACCTGCAATAAACAAATCGAATTCGAGCTTTATTCGACAGGTATGGATAACGAGGATATAGCCGGTAAAGAAGAAAGCGGAGTTTCAGTTTCATATTTTAAAGGCTATATCGAAGCAGAAAATATTGACCGACTAAAGCAAACTGCTGCTAATAACTCGTGGGGTCTACTTATTGAGGACCCAACCGAAGAGGATAATGTTCCGACTAAGCTTAAAAACAATAAGTTTGTAAGCCTGATTTATCCGTTGACCGATTTTTTGGGAACGGTGCCGGGATATTTCGAGTACGATATTTCGGGCTGGTTCTTAGCCTTTATACTCATCTTCTTTGGTATAATCTTTGGCGACGGCGGTTATGGACTGTTAATCACCTCGGTAGCCGCAATCCCGATTATAATGTCGCTAATCCGCAGAAAACCGGTTTCACCTATAATGCTGTTGATAGGGCTTTTCGGTCTTTCAACGGTTGTGTGGGGAACGTTAACGTGTACGTGGTTTGGCCTTTCACCCGAGCAATTGCCTCAGTGGTTGAAGAGTCTGTCAGTGCCCGTGATATCCAACGTTTATGCCGATAAAATTTGGCATCCATTCTGGACAAGTGGCGACGTAGGTCTTACAACGGCGCAAAATCTGCAGATATTTTGTTTTTCGTTAGCTCTCGTTCAATTGACGGTCGCGCATATTAAGGGTGCTATAAGAAATTGCAAAACGCTCAAAATTTTGGGCGATATAGGTTCAATTTTGCAGCTTTTGGGTATTTATTACGTGGTGCTTAGCCTTGTAGTAAATCCGCAAGTGTTCAGCTTTGGCTTAACAATAGGCGGTATTCCCGTTGGTACGGTTGCAATTGCGCTTGTAGGCATAGGCTTTGTATTAAGCTTTGTCTTTTCAAACTTTGAGGGAAGTGTCATAAAATCAATACTCACAAGCCTTACAAATATCGTGTCGGTATTGCTCGGCGTGGTAAACGTGTTCTCGGACATAGTTTCGTATATACGCCTTTGGGCTGTCGGCTTGGCAGGAGCAGCAATTTCGGCAACCGTTAATGAACTTGCGGGTCCCTTGCTTGGTAACTTCTTGTTTATGGTACTTGCCATTGTTTTGTTGGTGTTCGGTCATGGACTCAATATGATATTAAACGTTCTATCCGTCATCGTTCACGGTATAAGACTAAATACGTTGGAGTTTTCCTCGCATTTGGATATGTCGTGGAGTGGACATAAATTTAAACCTTTTAAAGAACAAATTGATAATAAAGGAGAATAATTATGAATTTAGGATTTTTAGGAACAGCATTGGTTATGGGTATAGCTGCAATCGGCTCGGCTATCGGTATTGGTATTGCAGGTCAAGCATCAATCGGTGCTTGGAAAAAGTGCTATATGAGCAATAAGGCAGCGCCCTTTATTCTTACCGTTTTTGCAGGTGCACCCCTTACACAGACCATTTACGGCTTCCTTTTAATGCAGCAGATGAAGGCTTCAACCCTTGACCCTGCATTTTTACTTGGCCTCGGTATTGCATCTGGTGTAGCAATGGCACTTTCGGCTGTTTTCCAGGGTAAAGCTGGTGCCGCAGGCGCTGATGCTTTGGCAGAAACAGGCAAAGGCTTCTCACAGTATATTACCGTTGTTGGTCTTTGTGAAACCGTTGCGTTGTTCGCACTCGTTTTCAGTATGGTAGCTCTTGGATAATATGATGTTCTCTAAGTTCTGTCAAACTAAATAAGTAAAACACCGATTTTAGAAATCGGTGTTTTTTATTGCTATTTATTCGTTTTAGACGTTGATTTTAATATATTTTCTGGTGAAAAAGCAATATAAATATAGATTTTTATGTGATAATATAATGTTATTAGTGTATGTGGATTTGCATCATATACTTTACGTGTAATAAACAATGTTAATATTTTTTGATGGAGGTCATAGAGTATGAAAGCATGTAAAAATTGGAACTTTAAACCTTATTGTCAGGCTCATAAATTAGAACGTGGAATTTTGCCGTATGTTTGTAGAATTGACCACGGTGAAACATGGTTTGCCGTTGACTTTATTGATAACGGTGCGCCCAATTCTAATCATTCGCTTTTTTGGCGTCAGCGTGACGAGGGCGAATTTATAGAGGCTGCAATTACAGGCAATACTGCCAAGGTGGGAAATTTGCCGATTAACACTGATTTTGAATTCTATATTCAACGTGAAGATGGCAATAAATCTCAAACAAGGCTTGTCCGTACGGGCAGGGTGCCGGGACAGGTTATAAACTATAATCACCCCGAGGATTTGCAGTATGCTTTTTCGGGCAAATTCTTAGCTTCGCCGTCAATTGTAAGGTTGCCAAACGGCAGATTGATTGTTTCGCACGACGTTCACGGTGCTGGCGGTGCACAAAATTTAACTATTCTTTACTATTCCGATGATAACGGCGAAACTTGGCATTATCTTAATGAGTTGTTTCCGTGTTTTTGGGGTAAGCTTTTTATGAACAACGGTAAATTATATATGTTAGGCTTTTCTTGTGAATACGGTGATGTTTTAATTGGTTGTTCAACCGATAACGGTGAAACTTGGAGCATGCCTACTGTACTGTTCAAAAGAAGTTGTCGCGGTGCGGTTGGTGGTTTTCATAGAGCACCTACACCTGTCTTGAAGCATAATGGCAGAATTTTTACTGATGTTCAATATGGCTCATGGGACATTGATTTGTTCGTTGACGGAATAATGTCGGCACCTGTGGGAAGCGATTTGCTTGATCCGGATATGAAGTGAACCCCAAAGTTTAGACAAAATTAAATATTAAATTGTAAGTGAATGAGTTCGGTATTGTACTGGGCTCATTCCTTTTAGTTTTAAGGAAATTCTTTCGTTGTTGTAGTAATCCATGTATTTCTTTAATTCATCAATGAAAGCGTTATCGCTTTCGAATTTTTCGCCGTAGAACATTTCGACTTTAAGTCTACCAAAGAAGTTTTCC
>JAZRNK010000023.1:0-23510 GCA_045648145.1 Acutalibacteraceae bacterium
GAATGAACGTGCGTGATATTTCGGTCATCGTGCTTAATACAATGCTTGAGTTTGACAGTAGGGCAGTCTGGCTCATTCAGTCTTGGGAGGGCAATCCCAAATCAGAACTGTTGACAGGTCTTTCAGACGTTAAAAACGGCAAAGACCACATGCTCATATTAGACCTTTACGCCCAAAAATTACCGCGATATAAAGAGTGTAAAGAGGGCAACAATTCCTACGGCTATTCCAGAGAGTTTGATAATACGCCGTGGGTGTACTGTATGCTTAACAACTTCGGCGGTCGAATGGGACTTCACGGTCACCTCGATAATATGGCTATCGGTATCCCCGAGGCATTTAATACCTGCCAAAAAATTGCGGGTATCGGTATAACCCCCGAAGCGAGTGAAAACAACCCCGTTTTATACGACTTTTTATTCGAAAGCATCTGGCAGGATGATTCAAGTGTCAAAATACAGGAAATCGACCTTGATAAATGGTTAAACAACTATAGTGAAAGACGTTACGGCGCTTGCTCTAAGGCTTGTCAAAAAGCTTGGGAAATACTTAAAAACACCGTTTATAAGGCCGAATTGAATATGCTTGGCCAGGGTGCACCCGAGTCGGTTGTTAATGCTCGTCCCTCACTTGAAATTAAGGCGGCATCCACTTGGGGCAATTCGGTTATAAGCTATGATAAAAAAGAACTCGAAAAAGCGGCAAAACTTTTGTTGCAGGATTACGAAGCACTTAAATGTAGCGAGGGCTATATTTACGACCTTGCAACACTTTTACAGCAGGTGCTTTCCAATCGTGCACAGGATGTTTATAGTAAAATGCTTGAGGCATATAATTCTGCCGACGTTAATGCCTTTAAAATGAACGCTAAAGAGCTTTTAAAGATTGCTGATAGTATGGAGCTTGTTACCGGCAGTAGTCGGTATTCAATGCTGGGTAAATGGGTAGAATCGGCCAAAATTCTTGCCAAAAATTACGATGATTTTACAAAGCAGTTGTATGAATTTAACGCTAAAGCATTGGTAACAACCTGGGGAGCTTATGATGCTTCCCGTACCCTGCACGATTATTCTAACCGTCAGTGGTCGGGCTTGATTGGTGATTTGTATAAAAGTCGTTGGCAACGCTGGATAGAAAATGTAACAAATAAGCTCGAAAACAAACCGTTTGCAGAAGAAATTGATTGGTTTAGCACCGAATGGGAATGGGTGTGGAAAAGCACTCAACACCCAACCGAGCCTAACGGTATTGATTTATACTCCTTAGGTAAAGAAATACTAAAATAAAAAATGCACCCGACAGGGTGCATTTTTTGCTGCTATTTTTCATACATTTCGGCAAGCCTTCGTGCTGCGGCTGCCATTTCCTTTATGCCTTCAAAAACGTTGTCAGCGTTGTATTTCCACAAATATTGGTCGGCCTCTAAGGTAAAATATCCGTCATAGCCAATTTCCTTTAAAGCCTTTACAATCGGCACGAAATCAATGTCCATCGAGAACGGAATTTGATGTGAGTCGTGCCATTTGTCATTATCGTGAATGTGTAGCGCTTTAAGTCTTGGTCCCAACGCCTTTATCATTTCAACAGCCGTAGTGTTAAGACCCTTCATTTCGGCGTGACCTAAATCAAGACAGGCAACCAACCATTCACTGTTAGCGGCATCAACGTGTGCACAAAAGCTTTCGGGAGTGGCACAAGCTGCAAACGAGGCTTGGTCGAGCTCTTTGTTCCAGTTCCACATATTTTCGGTAGCTATTTTCACACCACACTGTTTGGCGAACGGAAGAAGTTCGTTGTACATTTCCGCATTCTGTTCAGGGCTACTATCATTGTCAGGGTGTATTATACATATTTCACCACCAGCCTCGGCGGTACATTCAATCGCTCTTTTAAAATAAGAACGAATTTCGGGACAATTAGAAGGGAAGGGTGCGTGTGATTGGTTGCACACTATTCCGTTGTCAAGACCAATTCGTTTCAAATTCCTTGCAAATTTCAAATAATCGGGTTTGGCTAAAGGGTGGTCAGTCAATATTGCTTTTTTAGTAACCCAATCATATTTACACATCGAGAACATCGAAAAATCCCATGCATCAAAGCCTGCCTTGGCTAATAATTCAATAGCTTTTTCCTCGCCGACTCTTCGTGCCGACGAAGCAATTTCGGTTGATATTTTCATAATAACTCACCTCAAAATCATTATAGAATTTCTATAAAACAAAATCAAGCATAGAATTCATTTTTGTTGCTTTTTATACTCCTTGTTCGAATTCCTATGGTATAATATCGAAACAAAGAAAAGGTTGCACAAATTCGAAACTCTTTGAAATTTTTACCTATGTATTCGAACCCCTACATATTTTTATTTGTAATTTAAGGCACATACATACCTACTATAAGAAGTATTAGATTTTGAAACAATAATTTCTTTGATGTTAAATCCGTATTTTTTATAAAACATAACAGCGTCACTATCGGTTTCGACAATAACGGATTTTTGGGTTTTATCTTTCACATAATCTATTAGTTTTGTTCCAACACCCGAATGTCTTTCTTTAGTATCAACTGCTATTCCTATGATTTCTACAGTTTTATCAGTTTCCTGTGTGGATATTACACCAATGATTTTTTCGTTTGAAAAATATCCATACACTGAAACAGAAGAATCATTTTGCATTTGTTCTGCTTTAATCTTAAATTTATCAAAAGTAGGCTCAAACATACAAGCTGAATATATATTATAGATTTCTTGAGTGCACAAAATATCTTTTATGTTTTTTATCATTTTGTATTTTCCTTTGCGGTATTGATAGAAGCAATAAGAATTCTTCGAATTGTACCACACTGATTATACAATTCTTTGGCAATATCTCTATCTATTAACTCAGACTTTACAAACAATTCAATCCAATATTCTGTTTCGTAGCACTCTTTAAGAGATATTTGAAGCTTGGCAATAAAATCAGGTTTTCCGTGAGCATAATTTGCTTCGTGGATATTAGCACCAATGCTTGTTGCAGAACGTTCTAATTGATTAACAAGAGAGTAATGTCCTTTTATGTTTTCACAATGTTTTATAACTTTTACAGAAAATTCCATTGATAAATCCACAAGTTTATTTTCTTTCAAGAATATCACCTTTGCAAACATTATAACATATTCAATCAAATATTGCTACGCAATATGAAATAATCCTAACGGATTATGAAATTTTCTGCTATCGCAGAAAGTGAAATAAAATTCGCCTCTTAAACATTTGCGAAGCAAATATTTCATACGCATAGCGTATTTCATAGCGAAGCTATTTCACTCGCCGAAAGGCGAATTTCATTGAAAAAGCGACTTGTCGAAACAAGTCGCTTTTTCTGGCTGAGGAATAGGGATTCGAACCCCAACAAACAGAGTCAGAGTCTGTCGTGCTACCGTTACACTATTCCTCAACGGACAATGACTATTATAACCAAAATTACACAAATGTCAAGAAAATTTTTCTTGTTTTACAAATTTAATTTATATTTTAAACTGTTTCGACCTTAATCATGTTCGTGTTGCCCGAAATACCATTGGTCATACCTGCCGTTATTACTATTTTGTCGCCTTTGCTTAACAAAAAAGCGGCGATTGCTTTTTGCTTGGCGGTATAAAACAAAACCTCGGTCGAGTCAAATTTTTCGCAAAGCATCGGGGTTACACCCCACGACAATGAAAGCTTATACCAGGTTTTCTCATTGGTTGTAAGCCCAAGTATGTCAACGGGTGAGCGAAATCGCGACACCATTCTTGCCGTCTGTCCCGAAATGGTGCAAACAGCAATAGCCGTAGCACCTATATCTATCGACATTCCGCAGGTTGAGTGTGAAATCGCATCGACGGTGTTGCGTATTTTAAATTCAGAGGTCAAAAAGCGTTTGCTGTAGTGAATATTTTTTTCGGTTTGTTCGGCAATTCTTGACATGGTAGCCACCGTCAGTACAGGGTGTTTGCCTGCGGCAGTTTCACCTGAAAGCATTATGGCGCTTGTTCCGTCATATACTGCGTTTGCCACGTCCGAAATTTCGGCTCTTGTCGGTCTTGGATTGCTAATCATCGACTCCAACATTTCGGTTGCGGTTATTACTCGCTTGCCTAAAAGACGGCACTTAGTTATTAACTGTTTTTGAATTGCCGGTAGCATCTCAAACGGGATTTCCACACCCATATCGCCTCGGGCAATCATAATACCGGTACATTCATTGCATATTTCCTCAATGTTGTCAACGCCCTGACGGTTTTCAATTTTTGCAATAAGCTCAATATCCTGTCCGCCGTTTTCAGTTACAAATTTTTTAACGTCGACAATATCCTGCTTACAAGATACAAACGAGCAGGCAATAAAATCAACACCGTTTTTAATTCCAAACAACAGGTCGTTTTTGTCCTGCTTACTTAAATATTTTTGCTTTAAGCTTTTGTTAGGAAAACTCATGCTTTTTCGGCTGCTTAAAACCCCGCCCTCAATAACCTTGCAAAAAATGTCGGTGTCGGTAGTGCTTATAACTTTAAAGCTCATGAGGCCGTTGTTAAGAAGAATAATGTCACCGCAATTCAATTCCTTTGGCAACTGCTTGTAGTTGACGGAAACTGTTTTGTCATCGCCTAATACATCGGCCACCGTAAAGGTAAAATTTTGTCCTTCTTTAAGCTCAACACTGCCGTTTTTAAAGGTTTTTATTCGGTATTCGGGCCCTTTTGTGTCAAGCATAATTGCGATGGGTAGATTTAATTTTTCTCGCACTTTTTTGATAAGCTTGATATACTCAAGGTGCTGCTCGTGTGTCCCGTGTGAGAAATTAAGCCTTGCAACGTTCATTCCTGCCATGCACATTTCAGTCAAGGTTTTTTCGTTGTTACAGGAGGGACCTATTGTGCAAATTATTTTGGTTTTTCTCATAAAATTCTTCCTTTAATAAAATGTTGCTGTTTAATTGACATTTCAATGCCAAAATTGTATAATAATTTAGTATATTTTTTTACCACAGAGGTGCTTTTATGAAAAAATACGGATTAATGCCGGCAGATATATTGTTGCCCGAAAAAGATTTTGATAAATGGGCTGTTGTTGCGTGTGACCAATTCACTTCGGAAGCGGACTATTGGAACGAAACCGAGTCGATAGTCGGCGATTCGCCGTCGGCCTTGCGTGTCACCTTGCCTGAAATTTATCTTGACGATAACCGTCAGGGTAGGATAGATGCGATAAACAAAACGATGAACAAATACCTTGAAACCGGTGTTTTGAAGGAATATAAGGACACTATGATTTATGTCGAGCGTGTGCAGAGCGACGGTACTATTCGCCACGGCATTGTCGGTGCTATCGATTTGAATGATTACGACTACAAAAGCGGTACCGATGCGCTTATCAGAGCTACCGAGCAAACGGTGGTTGAACGTATACCGCCCAGAGTCAGCATAAGACGTGATGCATCTATCGAACTGCCGCATGTTCTGTTACTTGCCGATGACGTTGAAAGAACGGTTATCGAGCCCTTAAAATCAGACGTTGCCAATATGAAAAAGGCATATGATTTTGAATTGATGCAAAAAGGCGGACATATTACCGGTTGGTTTTTGAATGAACAGCAAATAGCCCAGGTGGGACAGCGTATAAACGCTCTGTTAGAAAAGGACGGTAATAAGCTTATGTTTGCCGTCGGTGACGGAAATCATTCACTTGCCACCGCAAAAGAATGTAGCCTTTTGTCAAATAGCGAAAAGGCAAAATCAGCCTTGGTCGAGGTTGTCAATATTCACGACGAGTCGATTGTATTCGAGCCTATATATAGAGTGCTTTTTAATGCCGAGCCCCAAAGGGTTATTGACGATATGAAAAAAGCGCTGAACTGTGACTATGAGGGCAATGACGCGCAGAAATTTACCTGTGTTTTTGGCGACAAAACGGTTACTTTAAGTGTAAAACCTACCGCTAAATTGGCGGTTGGAACTTTGCAAAAATGGCTTGATGAATATATTAAGGGAACCGAAATTAAAATCGATTACATACACGGTGAGGATGTTGTATATACCCTTTGTAAGCAAGAGGGAAGAATTGGTTTTATTTTTGACGGTATGAAAAAGGAAGAGCTTTTTGATGCTATTAAGGCCGACGGCTCATTACCGCGTAAAACCTTCTCAATGGGCCACGCGTATGATAAACGCTATTATATTGAGGCAAGAAAAATCAAGTAAAAAGAGGTGAAACCAAATGATAAAGCAGATAGTCAAAAAAGAAAACGGCCGTTCAATGAATATGCTGTTAGCTTTGCTGACTGCTTCATTCTGTTTGGTTTTGGCATTTTTCTTTGCAGTTTGGCGGTTTGATTTTGCCGATGAGGTTTATGGTAACGTTCCGAGTGCGCTTACCTGCTTTGTTGGTGTGGCTTGTGCCGCCTGCGCTTGTTATTTTTATGTTAAAGGTAAGCTTGATAACAAAAAAATAATTGCGTTGATAATTGTCTGCGGTTTTGCTTTAAGACTTGCATATGTATTAAGAAATAAATATTTTGTAAATCAGCACGATGTCGAATCGCTATCGAGTGACGGCCATTTGTTGTATATTTTTGGCATTGCCAACGGTGACGGATTGCCCAAAACAAATAATTGGCAGTTTTGTCATCCGCCGCTTCATCATATGCTTTCGGCGTTGGTGGTTAAAATTTCCTGGGCCTTTGGCCTTAATAACGGTGATGCTTTTGAAAATATTCAGCTTTTAACATGCCTTTATTCTGCCTTAACCTTAGTCGGCGGTGTTAAATTGCTGCAGCTTTGCGGTGTTAAGGACAAATCTCTTGTTTTCTCTACCGCTTTGTTAAGCTTTCATCCCACGTTTTTCATCCTTGCAGGAAGTATCAATAACGACGCTTTGTCAATTTTGATGATGCTTTATGCACTTATTTTCCTTATAAAGTGGTGTAAAAACTCAAACTTAATAAACGCATTGCTTACGGGTCTGTTTGCAGGCCTTGGTATGATGACAAAGTTTTCGGCGGCGTTAATGGTGGCTATAACCGCCGTTACGGTTATCGTTAAGTTTATAAAGGACAAAAATCTCAAATTCACAAAGGTTTTACTGCACACCGGGTGCTACCTTGCCGTTGTTTTGCCGTTAGGAATGTGGTTTGCCGTAAGAAATAATATTCTTTTCGACCAACCCTTAGGCTATGTGGCACCGCTTGGTATTGATAATCCGTTATACACAGGGGACATAAGCCTTGTAAAGAGGGCTTTGTTGCCGTTTTCACTTGATTCAGTTGGCGTCTATACTGATGTGTGGAATGAATATAATTTGTGGACGTATTTGCTCAGAAATTCACTTTTCGGTGAGTACAAATTCGGTAATACAGGTGTTGCGGCGGTGCTGGTAACCTTAAACGCACTCGTAGTTCTTTTGAGTATTGCCGCATTTGCTTGCGTGCTTGTAAAAAGGTTTAGGGATACCGATAGTGTGTTGCCCGTAGCCTTAATGCTGGTTTTACAAATGGCGGTTTTTGTCTACTTTAATATCAAATATCCTTTTGGTTGCTCGATGGATTTCAGATATATCGTTCCAACACTTTTCAGTACTGCGGTTTTCATAGGTATGTCCGATAATATGCTGTGCGAGGTCGATGGCACCTTAAAGAAAAATCTGTCGTATATTTTAAGGTTTACCGTTGCAGTATTTTGTGCGATTTCCGTCCTTGTTTTTATTTAAATAAGTTGTTGTAATAAACTAAAATTTGGTGTATAATTATTTGATAGTATAAATTTTGCGTTTTATTTTTTGGAGGTATTTTCTTGGGCTTAATTGGTATGTTGCTTGACAGAGCAAGCTTTACTCAAATTATACTTTATATTATTTCCTCGTCTATCGTTGTCTTTTTGACTATGCCCGTTCACGAGTATGCTCACGCTTACGCCGCTAACAAATTGGGTGACCCGACATCGAGAATGATGGGCAGACTGTCGTTTAACCCAATGGCGCATATTGACTATACGGGCGCGTTGTTTATTTATCTTTTCGGCTTTGGTTGGGCAAAACCCGTTCCGGTCGACTCAAGGTACTTCAATAACCGTAAAAAAGGTATGGCGATAACTGCGTTTGCAGGTCCCTGTGCCAATCTTTCGATGGCTTTTGTAGCATCCTTTGTTTCGTCATTAATCTGGTTTATTCTTAATCTTATGAATATGGGCACTTTTTTCTTCAATGTGCTTTATTTTCTGTATATGATTTTCTGGTATATAGAAATTATCAATATCGGTCTTGCCGTGTTTAATTTAGTACCCATTCCGCCGCTTGACGGTTCAAAAATCCTTGCGGCTGTGCTACCCGATAGAATTTATTATAAGCTTATGCAGTATGAAAGATATTTGTATATATTGCTTTTGTTCCTTGTGTTTGTAAGTACAGGCTTTTCAAACGCGTTATCGACTGTTAGAGGCTTTATAGCTAATTTGTTTGATACAATAACCCTTTTTCCGTTTGAACTTATTTTAAATAAAATTATTTAAAAGGAATTTGTTTTATGGACAAGCTTGAGTACAAATTAGATGTCTTTGAAGGCCCTTTAGACCTTCTTTTATATCTGATTTCCAAAAACAAACTGAATATTAACGATATCAAGCTTACCGTGCTTGTTGACCAATATGTCGAACATATAAGGCAGATGCAATTGCAGGATATGGACGTTGCGAGTGAGTTTCTTGAAATGGCGTCAAGACTTATCTATCTCAAAACGGTAAGCCTTTTGCCTAAGCATGATGAGGCAGAACAGTTAGAGCAAGAGCTTACTGCCGAATTGATGGAGTATGAGCATTGCCGTAGAGTTGCCAGACTGTTGTCGGGCATGACCGACGAGTTTGATACCTTTATAAAAACGCAGGAAAAGGTCGAGTTTGATAAGACATATCAGAATACCCACGAGCGTGAGCTTATTTTAAAATCATACCTGGCCGCCGTAGGCAGAGGGCAGAGAAGATTGCCGCCGCCTACAACCGTTTTCAGCAAAATCGTTGCAAGAAAAATTGTGTCGGTTTCATCAAAAATCGTGTATGTTTTAAAAAATCTTATGCGTAACGGTAACCGAAAAATGATTCACCTCTTTTCCAAGGCAGAAAGCCGTTCAGAGTTGGTCGCAACCTTTCTCGCAGTTTTAGAGCTGTGTAAGGCCAATCGAGTAAGGCTTGACGGTGACGGAGAGGATATGGAAATTTCAGTGATTAAGGAGAAGACCAAATGACTGTAAATGAAATGATACCCGCTTTTGAGGCTATATTGTTTGCAAGTGGTGAGCCGGTCGAGATGGAGCGGTTTTGCGAGGTTTTCGAAATAGATGACGAAACGGTCGAAAAGGTTATGGATATGCTCTCTGACCGTTTAGAAAAGCAGGAGAGTGCAGTAAAATTAGTTAGACTTGACTTTTCATATCAGCTTTGTACCAAGAAAGAGTATGCTGAGTACATTCGCTCGGTGCTTGATTTGAGAAGAAGAACACCGCTATCCCAGGCAGCACTTGAGGTTTTGGCGGTTATCGCCTATAACCAACCCGTAACCAAGGCTTATATCGAGCAGGTCAGAGGTGTTGACTGCTCGGGTGTTGTGTCAACTCTTGTGGAGAAAAATCTGCTTGAAGAAAAGGGTAGACTTGAATTGCCCGGCAGACCGCTTTTGTATGGTACAACCGCAAACTTCCTTCGTTGCTTTGGTCTTTCAAGCCTTGACGATTTGCCCGAGGTTCCCGTTAACGAAACTATTGAGGACAGTAACGGCCAGCTTAAAATGCTGTCGGGAGAGGTTATGGAGCTTGCCAAGCAAATGAACGATGAAATTTTAGAGCTCGAGGAGTCGGACGAATAACAGTGATTGGATGGGTGATACTATGACCGCACTGTATATAATTGCAGGTTTTGTATTGGTAATCGCTTTCTTTCTTTTTAGCAGCGTTTCGGTAGAAATCATTGCTGATGATGTTTTCGAGTTGAAAATACGGTACCTGTTTTACAAAAAGGTAGTGCCGATAAAGCTTCAAAAGAAAAAAGGCGAAAACTCGCAGGAAAAACCTAAGAAAAAAACCTCGCCCATAAAGAAAATGATTGCCGAGCAGGGTTTAAAGAACACCATTTTGGAGCTGCTTGAGGTAGTTAAGGTAATTCTTCAAAAATTGGGTAGCTTAGCCAAGCATATAAGGGTTAAAAGGTTTAAACTGCTCATTACTGTTTCGGCTGATGACCCTGCGGTTACGGGCTTCGAATACGGAGCGATATGTGCCGTTGTTTATCCCTTTGTGGCAATGCTAAAAAACCTGATGGCTTTCAACGATAACAAAACCGAAATACTGCTAAACAGTAATTTCGAGACCGATTTGCAGGAGTTTGAATTCTATTCTAAAATGAAGGTCAGAGTTTGGTTTGTCTTGGTCGCTGCGATGGGTGTTTTATTAAAATTGATAAATTCCAAAATTATCAAGGCCAAAGCAAAAACAAACATAGAAACAAAAACAAAATCAAAATAAATTTGGGAGTGTGTAATATGGCAGAAAATAATATCAGCAATATCATGAGTGTTACAATGGAAAAAATTCGTTCACTTGTTGATTCCGAGACCATTATCGGTAATCCCATCTACGTTAACGACATTACCATAATCCCCGTTTCCAAGCTTTCCTTTGGCGTGGCATCGGGCGGCTCGGATTTTGCCAACAAACCGCAGGGCGGTAATGTTTTCGGTGGCGGCGGTGCAGGTGCATCCGTAACACCTATGGTATTCCTTGTTGTAAAAGGCAATGAGGTGAAAATGCTTAGCGCTACAGACACAGCTTCGCCTATTGAAAAGGCAATAACAAGCATTCCCGAGGTTGTGCAAAAGCTTTCCGAAATGTTCAAAAAAGACAAGGAAACCACAATTTAAAATAGTTATTATATTTATGCCTTCATCATAAAATTTAAAAAAGATGAAGGAGGCATATAAATGGTTGCATTTTCTAAAAAAATTGTTGCGGCTTTGTTGGTCGCAACAACTTTTTGTATATGTTTTCCCGTTAATGCAGGTGCGGCTTCCATCTCTGCTAAGGCGTATATTCTTATAAATGCTGATACGCTTGAGGTGTTGGATGCCAAAAATGAGCATCAAAAGCTTTCAATGGCAAGTACCACTAAAATAATGACGGCCTTGATTTTAGCCGAGCAGGATACATTGCAAAAGGAAATTGTCACTACTAAAGAAATGGTGACGGTCGAGGGCTCGTCAATGGGGCTTTTGGAAGGGGATACGGTATCTCATTATGCCTTGCTTGTAGGTATGCTGTTGCCATCGGGTAACGATGCGGCAAATACTGCAGCAATAGCCGTTGCAGGTAGTACCCAAAAGTTTGCCGAGCTGATGAACAAAAAAGCCGCCGAAATAGGTATGACCAATACCCATTTTGTCACACCGTCGGGACTTGACGATGAACAGCATTATTCCACCGCATACGATATGGCTTTATTGGCGGCAAAAGCGCTTAAAAACGATACATTGAGCAAGATTTTTTCACAAGAGAAAATCACCGTAAGCTACGGCAACCCACCGTACAGACGGACCTTGACCAACCATAACAAGCTGCTTTCAAGCTATGAGTACTGCATAGGTGTAAAAACAGGGTACACAAAAAAATCGGGCAGATGCCTTGTTTCAGCCGCTAAAAAGGACGGATGTACTGTTATTGCCGTCACGTTAAATGCGCCTGACGATTGGCAGGACCATCGTTCTCTTTTAGAGCTTGGTTTGTCGAAGGTGTTCTCAAAAGATGTCACGTACACCTTTAAGGATGACACCTTAGCGGTTGTTGGCGGTAATGCCGACAGGGTGAGAATAACAACCCAACCGTATTTGTGCACCGTTACCAACGGCAGTCAAATGCAAGTTGAAGGTCAACTTAATTTGCCACCCTTTATTTATGCGCCATGCAAATCGGGGCAGGCGGTCGGAAGCGTTGATTATATTTTTGACGGTAAGATTATAGACACGAAAAGTGTTTATATTACCGGTGATGTTGATTATAAAGCTGCAGAAAATCCAAAATTTTGGCAAAAATTCCTCAAAAATCTGCAACTTTTCATAAGCAAGTTTACATAATATAGGTAAAAGTGTTCTAAAAGGGCAGAAATGGAGTTATAAATGGCAGTTGAAAAGGTAAGATTACAAAAATATCTTTCACAGTGTTCGGTGGCTTCAAGGCGTAAAGCGGAGGAGTTAATTGCCGAAGGCCGTGTTAAAATTAACGGACGCAAGGCAATTTTGGGCGATAAGGTCGACCCCGTTCACGATAAGATTTTGGTTTGTGGAAAACCTATAATAAACAAGGATGAAAAAATGTATATAATGCTTCATAAACCAAGGGGTTTTGTCACCACCTTGAGTGATGAGCAGGGTAGAAAATGCGTTGCTGATTTGGTCGGCGATGCAGGTAAAAGACTTTTTCCTGTCGGAAGACTTGACCGTAATTCAGAAGGCTTGCTGTTTATGACCAATGACGGTGAATTTGCCAATCTTCTTACTCATCCTTCAAGGCACGTTGCCAAGGTTTATCGCGTTACCGTGCGCGAAAACGCAAAGGAAGAGCAGATAGTTAAAATGGCTGAGGGTATGCAGCTTGAGGAATATAAAACTTTGCCCTGTGAGGTTGATATTATTGAAAAGCATGAGGACCGCACCGTTTTGCGCTTTGTTATATACGAGGGTAAAAACCGCGAAATCAGAAAGCTTTGCGAGGCAGTAGGATTGACGGTTATAAGACTTAAAAGAATGGAAATTGCCGGTGTAAAGCTGGGAATGTTGCCGCAGGGCAGATGGCGTGAATTGACCGAAAAAGAGGTTAAAAGATTGATGAATGTCAGTGTGTCTAAGGAGTTTAAGAATAATGATTGAGATACATCCTTTAAGAGAAAAACAAGTTTTAGAAAAGCTTTACAGTCAGAATAATGTTTTAATGAACGAAAACTCGATTGCTGTTGTAGCAACCGATAACACCGAGGTATTGGGTTTTTGTCTTTTTGACTTGGGCGACAGTACTGTTGTTCATTGTATTAATCCCGAAAATGACATCGCATTTGCCGATGGGCTTTTGCGCTCGGCTTTGCACGTCGGTGTTGAAAACGGTAAAATGACGGCGTTTTATTCCGAAACTGCGCCGGTCGCTTTGCTCGAAACCTTGAAATTTATTAAAAATGCCGATAATAGAGAGCTTAATGTAGACAAGCTGTTTTCATCTTGTCAAAATTGTTAAAATCAGTAAAATTTAACTTGTAATTTTAAATATTCAATATATAATATATAGTGGCGAAGATTAAAAAACTTTTAAACTAAATTTTATATTGTGCGGCGAAAACCAAGGTTTTTGCTGTGCTTTTATGTATGAACGGAGGAAAAAAGATGGGCTGTGAAAACGGTTTTGCCCGACTTGAAAAAGAGGTTGCCGCTTTAGGTAATACAGATGCTTACAAGCGTTTGGCATCCCTTTTTGACGACGGTGTTTACACCGAGCTTGACAGATTTGCCAAAAACGGCGATGAGCAGTGCGGTGTGGTGACGGCTTACGGTAACGTTAACGGTGCAGGTGTTTATGCATTTTCGCAGGATGTTACTGTCTGTTCCGGTGCTATGGGCAGGGCTCAGGCAACAAAGATTAAAAAGGTTTACGATTTGGCACTCAAAAACGGTGTTCCAGTAGTAGCATTTTTTGATTCAAAGGGTGCTTTCGTTGAAGAAGGCGTTGACGCACTTGATGCTTACGGTGAGCTTATCGCCGCCGCAGGAAGAATTTCGGGCGTTGTACCTCAGATATCGGTTGTTGCAGGTAAGTGTATCGGTTCTGCCGCAATTCTTGCTTCGGTTGCCGACGTAACCGTTATGGTAGAGGACGCCGAGCTTTGTGTGACTTCTGCCGCAATAACGGGTGACAGTGACGTAGGTAGCGCAGAAACTGCCGCTAAAAACGGAACAGCTGCTTACGTAGCTAAAAACGACGATGAGGCTTGTGGCTTTGTTGCAACCGTTCTTTCGATGTTACCGTCTAATAACCTTTCGGTACCTGCAATTACCGAGTACGTTCCCGCAAGTGTAAGCGGTGAGGGTGCTGATGCAGACATTTCGGCTATAGTTGATAACGGAAGCTTCGTTGAGCTCTCTAAGGACTTTGGCGGTTGCGCCAAGGTTGGTTTTGCACGTATTGCCGGTAATGCTGTTGGTATCGTAGGTGCAAATACAAATAAGAATGAGGCAAAGCTTTGCGGTTGGGGCGCTGCTAAAATTGCAAGATTTGTCCGTCTTTGTGATGCATATTCTGTTCCGGTTGTTACTCTTATTGATTGCGCAGGCTTTATGGGTAGCGCAGATGATGAGCTTGACGGCTCTGTAAAGGCTGTTTCACAGCTTACAGGCGCTTATGCCGAGGCAACAACTGCAAAAATTGCCGTTATTGTCGGTAAGGCATACGGTACTGCATATACTGCTATGGCCGGTAAGGCTTCGGGCAGTGACGTGGTTTTGGCTTATGCTGATGCCGCTATTTGCGCATTAGAGCCCATGACTGCAGTTCAGTTCCTTTATAAAGACAGATTGGGTGAAGAAAAACGTGAGGATTTAGAAAAGGAATACATCCTTACCGAAGGCTCACCCTTCAAAGCTGCAGTAAACGGTGCTATTGATGATATTATTACCCGTGAAGAAGTAGCACAAAAGGTTATTTCGGCTCTTGATATGATGGCTTCTAAACGCGTTTCAACCTTAGAGAAAAAACATTCTAATATGCCGCTTTAATAGCGAAAATGGAGGATAATAGATATGAGACAGTTTAAAATAACAGTTAACGGTAAAGCTTATGACGTTCAGGTCGAGGAAAGTGCCGCAGTAGCTTCTGCTCCCGTTGCTGCACCTGTTGCAGCTGCCCCCGTAGCCGCTCCTGCTCTTGCCGCCGCACCCGCACCTGCTGCTGAGCCTGCACCTGCTGCCGCTCCTGCCGCAGCCGCCGGAGAGGGCCAAGAGATTGTAGCTCCTATGCCCGGTACTATTTTAAAGGTGCTTGTTTCTGCTGGACAGACCGTCAGCGAAGGACAGGCGGTTGTTGTTCTTGAAGCAATGAAAATGGAAAATGAAATCAGCTCACCCGTTAGTGGTACCGTTACTGCTGTATGCGTAAATCAGGGTGATTCTGTTGATGCAGGCAAGGTACTTGTAACAGTTAAGTAATTTTAATGGAAATGAGGTGCTGTAAATGGCACGTAAAATAGGTATTACTGAAACCGTACTGCGTGATGCACATCAGTCGCTTCTTGCAACACGTATGACTACGGAGGATATGATTCCGATGCTCGAAAAGCTCGATAAAATCGGTTTTCATTCACTTGAGTGTTGGGGTGGAGCAACCTATGACGCTTGTCTTCGTTTTTTAAACGAGGACCCTTGGCAGAGGCTTCGTACTATTCGTGAAAAATGTCCCAACACAAAGCTTCAGATGCTTTTTAGAGGTCAGAATATGTTGGGTTACAGACATTATGCTGACGACGTTGTTGAGTATCTGGTACAGAAATCGGTTGCTAACGGTATTGATATTATTCGTATTTTTGATGCTTTGAATGACATCAGAAATCTTGAAACGGCTATCAATGCAACCAAGCGTGAAAAGGGCGCACACGTTCAGGGTGCAGTTTCTTATACAACCGGTCCTGTTTTTGATATTGAGTATTATGTAAATTACGCAAAACAGCTTGAAAGCGTTGGCGCAGATTCTATCTGTATTAAGGATATGGCTGCTTTGCTTACTCCGTATGCTACCTATGACCTTGTTAAAGCCTTGAAGGAATCGGTTAAAATTCCCGTTCAGGTTCACTCACACTCGACCTCGGGTCTTGGCTCAATGGTTCTTTTGAAGGCTATTGAGGCAGGTGCTGATGTTGTTGATACCGCTATGTCACCTTTGGCTATGGGTACATCTCATCCTGCTACCGAGTCTATGGTTGCGGCTTTAAGTGGTACCGAGTTTGATACAGGTCTTAACCTTGAGGCTTTGGACGATATTGCAAAATACGTTACAACCTTGAGAGAAAGATATATTGCAGACGGTCTTTTAAGCACAAAAATGCTTCAGTCAGACGCTAAAGCACTTATTTATCAGGTGCCCGGCGGTATGCTTTCGAACCTTCTTTCTCAGCTTAAGCAGGCAGGTAAGGAAGATAAATTGACAGAGGTTTTGGAAGAGGTTCCTAAAGTTAGAGCTGACTGCGGTTATCCTCCGCTTGTTACTCCGTCTTCACAGATTGTCGGAACACAGGCAGTTTACAACGTAATTATGGGTGAACGCTACAAGATGGTTACCAAGGAGTTCAAGGGTGTTGTTAAGGGTGAGTACGGACGCACACCGATGCCTATTGACCCTGAATTTCAGAAAAAGATAATCGGTGACGAACAGCCGATTACCTGCCGTCCTGCCGACCTTTTAGAGCCGGAATTGGAAAAGCTTCGTAGTGAGTGCGCAAAGTGGTCTGAGCAGGAGGAGGACGTGCTTTCATATGCACAGTTCCCCAAAGTAGCAGAGGACTTCTTTGAAAAACGTGCTAACGCCAAGTACAAGGTTGACGGTCAGAACGCTGATGCGGGCAACAAAGTACATCCGATGTAAAAAAAGTGTTGCAATTAAGTATTCGTTGTGTTAGAATATACTGCACTGAAATAAATTTGTGAATTTTAAATATTATTTGGAGGTACTGTAATGGTTGCATTATATATCGTATCGGCAATTATGATGCTTGTTTCTTTAATCATTATTGTGGTTGTATTGCTTCAGCAGAGCCGTCGTTCAGGCGTTGGCGTTGTTTCCGGTGCTGCTGAGTCATTCCTTTCAAAGAACAAAGCAAGAGATTGGGATTCTAAATTATCCCGTTTCACCAAATATATTGCTATTTTGTTCTTTGTGTTGGCTATTGCCGCAGCTGTTATTGCTTATTTTGGCTAATAATTAGAATTTTTTTTAAAACACCCATCCGAGTTTTCGGATGGGTGTTTTGTTATATATTTTTCAAGCTTAGCATAATCTTTTTAAGAAAGGGGAATTTGCCTTGCAATTTATTAAAATATCATTTATACTTTTTTTAATAGTATATATAATTGTTTTTCTATTTTTTTGTTATAAAAGCGGTAAAATGGTAAAGACATTACTACTGTCTGCCGCGTCAGGCTTGGCTGTGATGACGGTCATAAATTTATTGTCTAAATTTACAGGTGTTTCTATTGCTGTTAACGCGTGGACAACGCTTAGCAGCGCAACCTTTGGAATACCGGGGGTTTTAGGGCTTTTAATAGTAAGGATGTTTTTTTAAGGGGTGAAACGGATGTTAAAAATTTTATTAGGCAGAAAGCAAACGGGCAAAACATATAGTCTTATAAAAACGGCTGAGGAGTCGGCTATAGAGGGTAAGAAGGTTATTATGCTTGTGCCCGAGCAGTATTCCTTTGAGTGTCAGCGTATGTTACTGAAAAAATTGGGGCACATAGTGTCTAATAAAATTGAAATACACAGTTTTACCAGCATCTGTCAGGCTCTGGCAGGCGTTTACGGTGGTGTTTCAGGCAGAGCTGTTGACGAGGGGACAAGGTTTATATTAACTCGCCGTGCCATTGAAGGTGTTAAAGATTCGCTTTTGCATTACACCGATTATACATCCTCGCCCGAATTTGTAAAAAAGATACTTTCGGTTATTAAAGAATTGAAGCAATCATCGGTAAATGAGGGTGAATTGCTTGAATTTTCAAAAACGGTAGAATCAGAGATTTTTAGTGGTAAGCTGCATGATATATCGGTTATCATGTCGGCTTATAATGCTTTGCTTGAGGACGCTTTTATTGAGCCGTTGGATTTGATTGAAAAAACGGTTGACAGGTTGCCTGATAACTCTTATTTTGCCGACAAGGTGGTTATAGTTGACGAGTTTAAGGGCTTTACCGAAGCGCAGTTTGCCCTGCTTGACAGAATTATTGCGGCCAACGGTGAAACGCACGTATCCTTGTGCTGTGATTCGGTCATACCCATTAATGACACCGACATTTTCAGCAACGTTAAGGCTACAGCCAATCGATTGGTGTCAATTGCCGCATCGCACGGGGTTAAGTCAGAACTTTTAAAGACAGAATATTGCGGCATTCAATCAAAAAGCGTTATTGCTTTGGAAAGTTTTCTTGCCCAAAGCACCGATGAGGGTATTAGTGACGCTTCGGACATTCTCGTTTGCAAAGCAAAGGCTGTATATGACGAGGTTGAATTTTGTATGACAAATATTCGACGTCTTGTCAGAGAAAACGGATACAGGTATAAGGATTTTGTTATTATTTCGCGAAACGCCGACGTTTACAATAGTATAATCGGCAACGTAGCTGAAGGCTATAACATTCCTTGCTTTACTGACAGTCGTGTTTCGGTTGCCTCCTTACCGTTATCGGTTTTTGTGCTTTCGGCAATAAAGGCAGCAGAGAGCTTTAACACGGAAAACATTTTAAGATATTTAAAAACAGGTCTTTCCGGTGTCGATTTTGATGAGATAGCCGACATAGAAAACTATGTTTATATTTGGAGTATAAGCGGTCGCAAATGGCTTGAGGATTGGGATATGAACACCCAAGGACTCAAGGTCGGTGATGACTCTGACAAACTAACAAAGCTTAACGACGCAAGAAAAAGGGCAGTTTTGCCGCTTATAGCTTTGAAAAACAAGCTAAAGGGTAATGCTGAGGATATGTGTCGGGCGATTGTCCAGCTTTTTGATGACTGTGATACGCTTGAGTTTTTGAAAAAGTATGCGGACAGGCTGTCTGCTTCTGGAAAGCCGGACCAGGCAAGGCTACAGTCGGCAGGGTATGATATTTTTATTAAAACGCTTGATAAAATTGCTGCCGTAATGGGCGATCAAGCTTTAAGTGTTTCTGATTTCGTGCAGATTTTAAGCAGTTCATTGGCTTTTGAAACGGTTGGAGAAATACCTCAAACCAAAGACCAGGTCATGTACGGAACAGCCGACAGAATAAGGCCTATGCGACCGAAGGTTGTCTTTATTTTGGGCGCTAATCAGGACGTTTTCCCGCAGTCAGTTAATGACGTCGGAGTATTCTCATTAACCGAAAGGGAACGGCTGATAGACTGCGGTTTTGCTGTTTCGGACTGTCATATTAATGTTCTGCTTGAAGAAAAGTTTTTGTTTTATAGTTCTTGTTGTTGCGCGTCGCACAAGGTTTTTATATCTTACTGCGAGACCTTATCTGACGGTAGCGCGACCGAGCCTTCGAGTATTGTTAATTCTATCGTAAAGGCTTTTCCCGATTGTAAGCAAGTACGATACGGTTATGATGACGGTGTTATGCTGAATGATATCGAATCGGTTGTGTCGGGTTTTGAAAAGTTGTCTGAAAACTTTACGGATAGCGGGGAAATAATTAGCGGCTTGAAGCAATATTTCTGTGACAAGCCTAAATATAAGGACAAGCTTAAAGCTATTGAGGAGTTTTTAAGCGGTGTTGGCAGCCGACTTTCCAAAGACTCAGCCAAGTTGCTTTACGGAGACAGTCTTTCATTGTCGGCATCTAAAATTGACGATTTTAACGGTTGTCGATTTATGTATTTTTGTAAATACGGTCTTGGCGCTAAAACGCTTAACAAGGTTGATTTTGATGCTTTAACGAGGGGTAATATTGTTCACTACTGTTTGGAGCAGTTTGTGAACGCTCATAAAGAGGATATCGGAACCTTAGACGAAAAGGCGATAGGCGAGGAATGTGCTGCGCTTTGTGACGAGTATATCGGACTTTTTGCAACCGACGTAAGCATTTTGGGTGAAAAGTTCGGTTATATGCTTGCGCTTCTTAAAGAAACTGCTACTTTAGTGGCTGTGGCTTTGAATAATGAGTTTGCTCAGAGCCGATTTAAGCCGCGTTATTGTGAGTTGAAGGTCGGCGACGGTGAACCGCTTAGCAGTATTGACGTTTGTACCGATGAGGGCTGCAGGGTATCGCTAAGGGGTAGCATCGACCGTGTGGACACTACCGATGACGGCAAAGTAAGGGTTGTGGACTATAAAACCGGTGTTAAGGAATTTAAGCTTTCGGCAGTTTTGAGTGGTATGAATATGCAGATGCTGTTGTATCTGTATGCCGCCGTTAAAAACGGTGCGGAGCTTTTGAAAGCTAACGTGCCTGCAGGTATTTTGTATTTTCCTGCAAGGAGAAATATTACCGATGATTCACCCGAAAAGTATATTAAAATGAACGGTCTTATTGACGGCGATTTGGAAACCGTGCGTCAGATGGAAGAAAAGTGCGAGGGAAAAATTGTTCCTGCAAAATTAAGACCTAACGGCAGTTCGTTTTACAGTACCGAGTCGACGGTGACGCAGGACGGATTTAAAACCATTTTTAAATATTTGGATATTGCGCTTAAACAAATCGGTGAGGCAATTATGAATGGTGATATTACCGCTTTGCCGTTGAAAACCGGACAGGTTGTAAAGTGTGACCACTGTGATTATAAGGCAATATGTAAGCTTAGTAATGACGGGGATTTTAAAGAGGTTGCAAAGCACAAAACGGCGCAAACTCTTGAAATAATGGAAAATGAGGTAAAGGAGGAAGAGTAATGGCGGTTGAGTTTACCAAGGACCAAAAAACAGCCATAAATGCAAAAGGCACCGTGCTTGTGTCTGCGGCGGCAGGCTCGGGTAAGACGGCCGTTTTGTCTGAACGCGTTATAAACAAAATCTGCGACTCTTCTAATCCTATTAATGCCGACCGTTTACTTATAGTGACCTTTACTAATGCCGCAGCACTTGAGATGCGTGTGAGAATAAGCCGCCGTCTTGAAGAGGAGTGCGCGGCACATCCGGGAAACACATATTTACTTAAACAGAAATTATTGCTTCAGAATGCAAAAATCTGTTCGATTGATGCGTTTTGTATCGGTCTTGTGCGCCGCTATTTTGACGTTTTGGGGGTTAGCCCTAATTTTACGATTGCTGATACGTCGGTCACGACCACCTTGCGTGAAAAGTGTGTTAAAGACGTGCTTACAAAGCATTATTTACAGCACGATAAGGCTTTTGATTTTTTAACCTTGTCGTTTAATATTGACCGAGGCGAAAAGGCAATAACCGAGGCTATACTAAAGGTTTATGATTATAGTCTTTGTATGGCAGGTTATGAGCGTTGGCTTGACAAGGTTATTGACAGTTATAATTGCAATGAATTTAATGATAATCCTTTTATAAGCTCTATTTTTGAGCATATTGACGAGCAGCTTAAAGCCGTCAAAAAGAGTGTCGAGTTTGTGTTGAATTCGATAGTAGGTACCGAGTTTGAGGCACCGTATTCGGCAGGCTTTTCGGCTACTTTAGAGCAGGTTGACGGTATGTTGAAAAACGTCAGAAATAAAGAGTGGAATAAGCTTTATATAAGCTGTTGTAATTTTGTTAAAACCGAAATTCCTACCGTTAGAAAGCCGCAGGACGTGAATTTAAGGGATGCCGTCAAATTTATCCGTGATGATATATACGGCACAATCAAGAAAATTGAAAAGGTTATGGGCGCAGAGCAAGGTGTGACCTTACAAAGAATTGAAAAGTCCAAAGAAGCAGTTGCTATGCTCGTAACCCTTGTAAAAGAGTTTGCCAAAGCCTATTTTGACGAGCTTTGTAGTCGCAGTATGCTGACCTTCTCGATAATCGAGCAGCTGACCTTAAAGCTTTTGTGCGATGAGGTTGATGGTGAGCTTATGCCTTCAAAGCTGTCGCAGGATATATGTAACGATTATGATGAGGTTTTGGTTGACGAGTATCAGGATAACAATAATCTGCAGGATGCTTTGTTTTTTGCTGTATCGGGTATGGGCAAAAGATTATTTATGGTTGGTGACGTAAAGCAGAGTATTTACGGCTTTAGAAATGCCAATCCTGTCAATTTTTTGCATAGGAAGGATACGTATCCGTTGTATGACGGCAAGGAAAATCCGTCAAAGATACTGCTTAAATCAAACTTTAGAAGCCGTCAAGGTATTTGTGATTTTGTTAATGCTTTTTGTGGTGCTGTTATGCAAAAGGAAACCTGCGGTATGGATTATACCGATGAGGAGGAGTTGGTTTGCGGTGCAAGGTTTCCCGAAACCGACTGCTTAGATGTTGATTTGTGCTTTGCTGATTATGCGAATACTGATTTAAACAGAAAGCAAGCAGATGCCGAGCAGGTTGCAAATTATATTGAGCAAACCTTGAAAAGTGATGCTTTTTTGCGTACACAGGATGGCTTAAGAAAGGCGGAGTACCGAGATTTTGCTATTTTGTTGCGTTCACCCAAAAATCAGGCGAAATACTATGCTGATGCTTTAAAGGCAAGGGGAATACCGTCGTCGTTTGAAACAAATGAATTTTATAACACCGCCGAGGTGTTGACAGCAATCTCAATTTTGAAGGTTATAAACAACCCGACAAGAGATATTTCGTTGTTGGCAGCTATGACGTCGGTAGTGTTTGGCTTTACGCCCGACGAGTTGGCAAAGCTGAAAAGTCAAAACAAATATAAGAGCATATACTCTGCTGTTCAAAGCGCGGCGGCGAACGGGGATGAGCATTGTATCAGCTTTTTGGATACAATAGGTCAATTACGTGTTTCTGCCGCAACAATGACGGTTAGCCGTTTGATTAACGAAATGTATAAGGTCACTTCGTTAAAAGAGATTATGAGCTCTGCAAAATATGGTAAACAGAAAAAGGCCAACCTTAACCGATTGGCTGTAATGGCGGCTAATTTTGAAGGCTATTCTGACGGTGGATTGTCGGCATTTTTGAATGATTTTGACCGATTGAGCGAGGCTGACAACAAGCTTGAAAACGTGCAACCGAGTGACGTTAATACCGTTAAAATTATGAGCTTTCACGGCTCAAAGGGCTTACAGTTCCCAATTTGCGTTTTAGCCGATTGTGGCGGCGATTTTAATAAAATGGACTTAAAAGGTCAGCTTATTATTGACGATTCTTTAGGACTTGGCTTGAAATACGTTGACCGAGAGGCTGGGGTAAGGACCTCGACTGCTTCATGGGAAGCCTTGGCGGTAAAAGCAACCAAAAAGCTTGTTTCGGAAGAAATAAGACTGTTTTACGTTGCTATGACCAGAGCAGAGGAGAGATTGATGATTTCGGTTGCCTCCAACAAGCTTGTTAAGGAGCTTGAGACTATAAAGTCAAGCCTTGATATAAGCGGGAACGGTGACGGCAAGGCTTTGCCTGCCACCGTTGTTTCCTCAAGCGGCTACCGTGATTGGATATATCTGACCGCTTTATCACAAGCGGACGGAAACAAGCTATGCTCTTTTGCAGAGTTGGACAGTGATAGCTGTAAAGGAACCGCAAGGTTTAAGGTGTCTATATATAACCCTGTAGGCATTAACACAGTTGAAGATACTGTTGTTGGTGAGGAAAAGACTGCTTTGAGT
>JAZRNK010000024.1:0-5383 GCA_045648145.1 Acutalibacteraceae bacterium
GTTCATGGAAGAACGAGGATGCAGATGTATGCGCCGCCGGTTGATTATGAGATTATAAAAAGTGTAAAAGAAGCGGTTAGAATTCCCGTAATAGCTAACGGTGATATAACCTCTGCCAAAACTGCCGCCGAAATGTACGAAAAAACAGGCTGTGATTTTGTGATGGTGGGCAGGGGTGCTATGGGTGCGCCGTGGGTGTTCTCCGAAATAAATGCCTATCTCAAAGACGGTACGGTAGTACCGCCACCGCCACTTTCAAAAAGGATGCTTATACTTATTGAGCAGGTTGAGCGTATGAAGAATTATAAGGGCGAAAAAATTGCCTTTATGGAAGCGAGAAAGCACGCCGCTTGGTATATGCGTGGTCTTTCGGGTGCGGCGGAATTAAGACGAATGTGCGGTGAAATAAAGAGCATGGACGACGTTTTAAAGGTGGTTCAAAGAGCTATGGAACTTAATAGCTAAAACAAAACCCTCAACTTTTTAGTTGAGGGTTATTTTTATTTTTTGTAATACATAGGTGTTTTGCCTGTAAATTTTTTGAACACGCGGCAAAAATAAGAGCAATCCTTAAAGCCAACGGCTTCGGCACAGTCACTTACGCTGATGGCGGTATTGCTCAGCATTTCAACTGCACGGTCTATACGGATTTTAAGCTGGTAGTGGTAAGGCGAAACGCCGGTGTATTCTTTAAACATATGTATAAATCGGTTTTGACTCACAAAGCACATTTTTGCATATTTTTGAAGTAAAATCGGCTCGTTAAAATGGCGATTCATAGAGCTTAACACCTGTTGAAGCCCCTCGTGGTTAAGGTTGATGTTTTTGCCCTCGCTGTAACAAGCACTTTTAAGTATCATGGTTATCAATACGTTTAAATAGCCTTCGCAAATGGTTTCGTTGTAAGGTTCTTTTAAATAGTGAGTGTTAATCATACGACGGAAAATATGCTCGAATTCCTTCGTGTCGGTAATTTTTACAACTATGGCTTTATCGGTTTTAATGCGGTCAAGCATACTGCAGGCGGTACCCGTAAAATGTGTCCACATCAGCGTTGTGTTATTTTCTTTTTTAAAGGAGTAGTCCTGCACAACGTCTGGGAAATATAAAATCAAGCTACCCGGTTCAACAGGTGTTGTTTTTTTACCGTCGTTGCAAAAACCGAGTCCGCTGCTTATATATTGTATGGCATAGTCCTTGCGTCCGTTGGAACGGACTGTTCTGTAATCGTGTCCTGAAAGGGTTTGCTCACCGCAACTATTTATTTGAAGATAGCGGTCGCTAACCTTTTCGGAAGAATAGATTTTCATAAAAATCACCTTTTGTGCTATAAAACATTCTTATAATCCTATTGTAGCGGCATTTTTTTAATTAGTCAATAACAATATTGTGCAAAAAACGTCCACAGTAAAAACTGTGGACGTTTTCGTTGATTTAAAAAAGATGCTTAAGCTGTGAAAGGTCTGTAACCTCGGGTAAATCGTGTTTTCTTTCGGCAACCGAAACATATTTTTGCGGAGGAACAATGCTCTTATAAGCGGGACGGATAATTCTGCCACCGGTTGTCATTTCTTCAATTCGGTGAGCGCACCAACCGCTTATTCTTGCTATGGCAAAAAGTGCGGTGTAAAGCTCTTCGGGAATACCGAGCATTGAATATACAAAGCCCGAATAATAGTCGACATTGGGGCAGATAACCTTACTGTCACCCTTAACCTTATAAAAAAGGTCGGGGGCAATAGCCGCAATTCTATCCATCAAAATAAGCTCGTCAAAGCGTCCTTTTTGGTGCGCAAGTCTTTCGGCATTGCGTCGTAACAAAACTGCACGCGGGTCGGACAGGGTGTAAATAGCGTGTCCCATACCGTAAATAAGGCCGCTATTGTCGTTAGCTTCTTTATTAAGTATTTTAGTAAGATAAGCCTCTATTTCTTGGTCGTCGTTCCAATCCTTAACATTCTTTTTAATGTCCTTCATCATTTCGACGACCTTGATGTTTGCACCGCCGTGCTTGGGACCCTTAAGTGAGTTTACGGCGCCTGCGATTGACGAATAAATGTCAGTGCCTGATGAGGTAAGAACACGGGTGGTAAAGGTTGAGTTGTTACCGCCACCGTGCTCGGCGTGAAGCATCAGCGCAAGGTCGAGCAGATGAACCTCTTCCTCTGTGTAGCTACAGTCGGGACGGATGATGTGCAAAATGTTTTCAGCCGTTGAAAGCTCGGGCTTGGGGAAGTGGATGTAAAGGCTTTCCTTATCGTAAAAATGTTTCTTTGCTTGATATGCATAAGCAACAATTATCGGAAATCTTGCAAAAAGCTCGATACTTTGTCTTAAATTGTTTTCCATTGTATGCACTTCGGCATCGTCATCGTATGAATACAGAGCCAATACCGAACGGGCAAGGTTGTTCATAACGTTGTAGCTGGGTACGCGAAGAATCATATCCTCGGCAAAGTAGTCGGGCAGCATACGCATTGAACCGACAACCTTATTAAACTGCTTAAGCTCGTCCTCGGTCGGCAGTTCGCCCATCATAAGAAGATAAGCTACCTCTTCAAAGCCAAAACGGTTTTCTGACTGACAGTTTTCAACAAGGTCTTCAATTGAATAGCCACGGTAGGTCAGTTCACCGTGAATTGGCATACGTTCACCCTCGTTGATAAGGTAGCCGTGAACGTTACAGATTTCGGTAACACCGGCAAGAACACCCGTGCCGTCAGAGTTACGTAGACCGCGTTTAACGTTGTAG
Source organism: Acutalibacteraceae bacterium (assembly GCA_045648145.1). Taxonomy (GTDB): domain Bacteria; phylum Bacillota; class Clostridia; order Oscillospirales; family Acutalibacteraceae; genus UMGS172. Next base: position 2,753 of record JAZRNK010000024.1, read on the forward strand.
CGGTCAAAATCTCTCGAAGTTATGTGGTTATTAATTTGATACCGATTACAGAGGTTAGAAAAGTAATCGGGCGGTATTTTATTGTGTTTTTTTATTGGCATAAAGCACCTCGTGGTAAATATAAGGGGAAATTAGTTTTTAAGACTTTGAATCGGAGCAGGAATTCTGCCACCGCGAGAAATAAACTTGGCGGGTGAGCAGGTGTTGACCGGCATAACGGGACCTGAACCCAAAAGTCCGCCGAAGGAAAGCTCCTCACCGACGGTTTTGCCGATAGCGGGTATAACTCTCACAGCTGTAGTTTTTGAGTTTATCATACCTATTGCGGCTTCGTCAGCAATAATTGCCGAAATTACCTCGGCAGGAGTATCACCAGGAATATTTATCATATCAAGACCAACCGAGCAAACTGCGGTCATAGCTTCTAATTTTTCGATGGTTAAAGCACCGCTTCTTGCGGCATCTATCATACCTGCATCCTCGGTTACGGGGATGAATGCACCCGAAAGACCGCCAACGTGGCTGGATGCCATAACGCCACCCTTTTTAACGGCATCGTTAAGCATTGCAAGACAAGCGGTAGTTCCGCAAGCACCGCATTGCTCAAGACCGATTTCCTCTAATATATGGGCAACCGAGTCACCGACGGCAGGGGTGGGAGCTAAGGATAAATCAACTATTCCAAACGGAACACCCAAACGCTCGGAAGCGCGAAGGGCAACAAGCTGACCTACACGGGTTATTTTAAATGCGGTACGCTTAATTAATTCAGCAACACCGGAAAGGTCAAGACCTTTTGAATGAGCAATGGCGGCTCTTACAACACCAGGACCAGAAACGCCGACGTTGATAACACAGTCGGGTTCGCCTGCACCGTGAAAAGCGCCTGCCATAAAGGGATTATCTTCAGGCGCATTACAGAAAACAACAAGCTTTGCGGCGCCAATGCACTGACGGTCGGCTGTAAGCTCGGCTGTGCGGCGAACGGTTTTGCCCATTAAGGCGACGGCGTCCATATTGATACCCGCTTTGGTAGAACCGATGTTTACCGACGAACAGATATGCTCTGTGGCGCTTAAAGCCTCGGGAATGCTTTCGATAAGCTCACGGTCACCTGCGGCAAAGCCTTTTTGAACAAGTGCAGAATAACCGCCTATAAAGTTTACACCAACTGCTAATGCTGCTTTTTCAAGTGTTAAAGCAAACTTTATAACGTCTTTAGAGCGACAGGCGGCGGCTATCATGGCGATAGGTGTTACCGAAATACGCTTGTTAATAATCGGAATACCGAGTTCCTTTTCGATAGATTCGCAAACGGGAACTAAATTTTTTGCCAAGCGTGTTATTTTTTCGTAAATTCGGCTACAAGCCTTATCTATATCACTGTCGATACAATCGAGCAACGAGATACCCATAGTAACAGTACGGATATCAAGGTTTTCGTTATGTATCATTTCAATAGTTTCAAGAATATCTTTGGTTTCTAACACAAGAATGCCTCCTTGGGCTGATTTACAAATTAAATAGCGATTAAATACGGTGCATTGAATTAAAAATATCCTCATGCATAACGCGAATTGACATATTAATGCTTTCGCCAAGCTCATTCATACAATCGCTGAACTTTTCAAACGGAATATTCAAATTGTCAACGTCGCCTATCATCATCATACAGAACATATCCTGCATAATAGTCTGCGAAACGTCAAGTATATTCACATTGTATTTTGCACATTCACTCGAAACCTTTGCAAGTATACCAACTGAATCTTTTCCTACAACGGTTAAAACAGCTTTCATTTGACACACATCCTAAAAATAATAATATTTCATATTAATATATCACATTTTTGACGGCTTGTAAACAAAAAGTTTCTGCGTTAAACCGCATTGATAGTTGATTTGTTGCGTTAAGCGTGGTATATTTATTGCAGAAAATAAAAAAAGAGGCTGTTTTATGAAAAAAGATGTTGAAAAAATACAGCAGTTTGATAAAAATGATTCCACAGTATTTTCTGACCCTAAAAAAAGTAGGGAAAACGGTGAAGGAAAACAAAAGAGCAAAGCAAGGATAATAAGAAATGTAATAATAGCAATAATTTTAGTCTTTGTTGTCTTGCCGTGGGGTATTGTCACAGTTGCAAAATGGGTTAAAGGGCCGTCGACACCTGTTGTCATTCCGTTTAGCAGCCGCCTTGCCGCTACCGAGGCTGATAATAAAGCTAAAGAATTGTTTTCGTTAAAGAATGCAGATATAAATAATCAGGCGGCTAACGAAGAGATTTTGCAGCTACTTGATATAAGCTATGATTGCGGCGAATATGAGGTTGTGCTTCAAACAGAGCAAGAGCCGTATCGCCTTACCATGAGCTTTAAATACGCCCCCGATTCCTCACGTGCCGAATGGTTTGAAACGACAATGGTTAAATATTCTTGTATGCTTTTGGCATTAACAGAGGATGCCGATGAGATAGGCTGGGAATATCCCGCTAATGACAGCAAGGATACAGGTGGTTATTTTACAAGAGAGGATGCCAGGAAATTTTTGGGCACCGATGTATCAGAATACGCCAAGTCAGCCGAAGGCATCCAACTTTTGTTGAATGAATTGGGACTTAACGATTAAATACA
>JAZRNK010000025.1:0-10109 GCA_045648145.1 Acutalibacteraceae bacterium
AAGCCTTAAAACGTCGGCGATATCTAACAGTTCACGCATAGACAAAACGCCACCGCTTTCTGCTTTAGCAAGTGAAGGGTAGCTAAGCCTTGCAGAGCCAAACGAGGGTGAGCCGTAAGAAGCACAAAGTCTGTAAGCATCGTCGGTTTGCAACAACGACTCATGTACCTTGCTAAGCTCGGTTTCGGGAATAAGTGCCATGGCCTTTTGCTTAGCATCATATAAACCTGCTCGGTCGGCAAGCATTTTAAGCACCTTATCAAGCTCAAGGGTGTCGGTGTGTTGCTTTTCTATCGTAAACATTATTTTCTCCTAACATCACAGCCTTGTTTCAAGGCTGTGAAAAAAGTCAAGTGTTTTGAATTTGTGCGCCGTTTGCGAAATGAGATATTTTTCGGTTACATAGCTTAAATATCGTGAGTTTTCTTGAGGTATAGAGAATTTGTAAATTTTTTCAAACGGCGAATAAACAATGTGTCGCATTGCGGCAAAGGTGGTCTTATCAAGCTCTACTAAAGCGCCGTTTGTTTTGGCAGTTGCTTTGCATGAGGAACAGAGAATCTCGCCGCCCACAAGGTCTAAAAACAGCGGAAATGCATTATCACTACCACAATCTCTACAACCCAAAAGGTCGGGCATAAAGCCTGCCACCGTCATCATTCTTAATTCAGTTATTGCCTTTACTGTATAAATATCAAGCGCAGAATTGCTTATAAAATGTAAAGAATTTAGCGCCAAACGCAAAAAATCTTCACTTTCGACCTCGAAAGGTACAAGTACCTGACACAATTCGCATATGTATTGGGCTAAGGATAGTTTTTCAATATCGGTCCTGATGTTGAAAAAAACCTCGTTAGCCTCGGCTTCGGTGATGCGGTAGGTGTCCTTAGTTTTAGTTACGGCAAGGCTTGAATAACTGAGCAATGCCGTCGAAGCCGTATTTTTCGATTTGGGCTTTCTTGCCCCCGTAACAAAGGCGCTGATAAGTCCGCGGTCACGTGTTAATACAACAACAACACGGTCGCTTTCACCAACATTGTTCTCTTTTATTATCAACCCGTCGGTCGTAAACTTCACGCTGTTCGCACTCCTTTGCAAAAGCATTGTTACGGTAGTTAAGATAGTCCAAAACGCTTCCTGTTTTTAAAAATTCATTCCAAAAATCGTTCATATAAAACACTCCTACACAAATCTGTAATTATTTTGTGTAGGAAAGGATTATATTTTTAAGGAAATTATTTCATATCAAGGCCGAATGAATGTATAAGTCCGTCGCGGTTGCGCCAGTCCTCTTTAACCTTTACCCATAATTTGAGGTTACATTTGCAACCGAAAAATTCTTCAATGTCGGCTCTGGCAAGGGTTCCGATTTTTTTAAGCATTGCGCCACTTTTACCGATGATAATGCCCTTGTGTGATGCTTTTTCGCAGTAAACAACGGCATCAATTTCGATAATAGGCTCACCCGACACAGTGTCGCGCTCAAAAAACCGTTCCAATGCTACGGCAATGCCATGAGGAATTTCCTTGTCGAGTGTTCTTAACATTTTTTCGCGTATAAATTCGGTAACAATTACGCTGTCGGCCTGGTCGGTTACGTCACCGTCGGCAAAAAAGTGCTGTGATTCCTTAGTGTATTTTAACTGCTCTGAAACAAGCTCGTCGACGCCGTCACCCGTTTTAGCTGAAATGGGGACAACCGCATCAAAATCCATCAGCTTTGAATATGCCGAAATAATCTCGAGTAAATCGCTCTTTTCTTCCAGCAAATCTACCTTGTTTATGCACAAAATGGCGGGTAATTTTCTTCTTTTAATTTCTTCTACAAGCGAAATTTCAGCCTTGGGTAAATTATCGGCATCAAGACGGAATTTGGGAGACGCTTCGACCACCAAGGTTACGGCATCAACGTCGGCAAGACCGTGAGACACCTGCTCCATCATTTTTTCACCAAGACGGTTTTTCGGCTTGTGAAAGCCGGGGGTGTCGATAAAAACAAGCTGGTCGGGTTGTCTGGTGTAAACACCCATAATACGTGTGCGGGTGGTCTGTGGCTTGTCCGATACAATGGCTATTTTTTGACCTAATATTTTATTGAGCAACGAGGATTTTCCAACGTTTGCTCTGCCGACTATGGCAATAAAAGCCGAACGGCTCTCATTAACTTTTTGTTGCATAAAAAATTCCTTTTCTGTTGTTTATGTAATAGTTAAAAGGTTACCTCGCGTGAAAGTCCCATTTTGAGTAAAACGTCTTCTTCTTTTTCACGCATGGTTTCAGCTTCAATTCCACCTTGAACGTGGTCGTAGCCTAAAAGGTGAAGCATGGAATGTACCGTTAAAAAGGCGATTTCACGCTGTAAGGAATGACCGTATTCCTCGGCTTGACGAACGGCGTGCTCGACCGAAATTACCACGTCGCCCAGCATTTTTGCGCCGGTTTCGGGATTTTCGTCGTAAACACCGTTTTCACCCAAAGGAAAGGATAAAACATCGGTCGAAGCGTCGATATTGCGAAAATCATTGTTAAGCTGACGGATTTCCTTGTCACAAACAAGCGAAACGTCAACCTCGGCATCGTGAGCGAAGCCTTCCATGTTAAGCACCGCGGCACAGGCGCGACGAATAAGCATTCTTATGCCAACGGGTATTTTTTGTTCCTTTTGTTTATCTGTAATAACAACCTTTATTTTGCCCATTTATCTGTTTTTCCTCTCGTAATATTTTTCATAAGCCTTAATTATTTGTTGCACAAGTCGGTGACGGACAACGTCCTTTTCGGAAAAACGGTTTATCGAAATGCCGTCAATATTTTCTAAAATGTGCAAAACCTCTTTTAAGCCCGATTTTTTACCGTCGGGCAGGTCTATCTGTGTAATGTCACCCGTAACTACGGCTTTTGAGTTAAAGCCAAGTCGGGTTAAAAACATTTTCATTTGTTCAGACGTGGTGTTTTGCGCTTCGTCAAGAATAATAAAGCTGTCGTCAAGTGTTCGGCCGCGCATATAGGCGAGGGGAGCTACCTCAATATCGCCTCTTTCCTGGCAACGTTGAAAGTTTTCGGCACCTAACATGTCAAAAAGCGCATCGTAAAGCGGTCGTAAATACGGGTCGACCTTTTGTTGAAGGTCGCCGGGTAAAAAGCCTAATTTTTCACCTGCTTCAACGGCGGGACGGGTTAAAACAATACGGTTGACCGATTTTGAGCGAAAAGCATCGACAGCCATAGCAACGGCGAGGTAGGTTTTACCGGTACCTGCAGGTCCGACGCCGATGGTAACGGTGTTGTTGCGTATAGCGTCGACATATCGCTTTTGACCGATGGTTTTGGGTTTTATCGGCTTGCCGCTTGCAGTTATGCAGATGCAGTCGGAGTCCGATAGTTTTTCAATGCCCTTGTCATCGTTTTCAACCACCAACGACATAACGTAGCGTATACTTTGTTCGGTCAAGGTTTCGCCCTTGCTTATAAGTGTCAACAAACCGTTTATGGTGCGTACCGCACGGTCAACATCCTCAACGCTACCGCTTACCTTGATTTCACCTGCTCTGAAAACCACCGATACCGAGAACTCATTCTCAATTATTTTAATGTTTTCGTCCAGGTTGCCGAAAAGGCCGACAACCTGCTCCATTCTTTCGATGTTAATGGATTGCTCCGTCAAACACGTCACCCCTGTTTTATGTCTTAAAGCGAAAAAACAAAGACATAATATTCCTTATATATTTTACCTCATTTTTCCTCATAAATCAACAATAAATCACTAACGGCAATATTTTCTTTGCATTTGTAGGTTGCCGTTATTAAAACTCCTTTTTCAGTGACCTCAACGTTCTCGGTTTTTGATAGAATTTCAACGTTTTCCAACTCCTGCGCTTCCAATTCAAAAAGCTTTTGTTTTGCTAAAGCTTCGGCCTGCTCGGTCGTTATTTCGTATGCTCGTTGGTCAACGGCAAGAAATGATGTTTCGGTTAAGGTTATTGGCAGATACATTCCGTTTTTTTCAAAACGTTTGAGCGTAGTTTCGGTTTCGAAATTGCCTTTTAATGTGCCTAAATATAACGGAATATTTAGTCCAAAAACCGTCAGCACTGACCGTCTTTGAGGGGGCGCTACATATATTTTTTCGGTTTGAACGTAGTTGGCTAAAAATGATAAAGTACGCTCGGTTTCGGCAAAAACCTCACCCGACGAAACCGTAAAGGACGAGGTGCCATCTTTGTAATCGATAATGCCCGAAACCAGCAGGTCGCCTGCCGTTACGGTTTGTCCCATTTTTACGGCAATCGTGCCTTCGGTCACCTTTAAACCCGTAATAACACCATCGCGGCAGGCAATAAGGTTGCAGGGCTGCTGTTTTTCGTTTTTATTGCCTATCGACTCTGAAATGTTAACGGTTGCCTTAACGCCCTCGATGTTGACCGAGGCCCAGGATACCTCATCAAGCTTTAGCGTAAGCTGTGTTTTAAGCAGGTTTGTGTCAATATGTGAAATTTTCGAGCCCTCGTAAAGCCCTAATTCTTCACAGACCGAAAGTATCTGTTTGTCGGACACCGTATTGTTGCCGACGACATCAATATTCCATACAAAAGACGACATAAAAAAGAGGGATGCAATATAAAAAGCAAGACCTACCGCAAAGCCGACTCTTAAACGATGTTTTTTTAAGAAAAATGGCAGTCCGTAACGGCAGATAATTTGCGTCTTAACCTTATTTTTACCTCGAATTTCCCGTATTTTCAGATAGTCCTTTGCCTTTATACACGCGGTCAACGTTCCGTCTTTTCGGTCAAGCCCCCATTGAGCGATGTTGTTGGCGGCAAGCTGGTTAAGAAGTCTTTCCGGAAATTCGCCCTTAATAGAAAATTTGACGTATCCTAATAAATACCTTAAAAAAGCAATTATCATTTTCCCACCGCTTTCATACAAAACTCAATATTGAGGATGTTACCCTTTATCGTTGCTGAATTGTCGGTAAGTGATACAATGCAAAGATTGTTGCCTGTAACGGTAACGCTCCCGCCCGATAAGTTAAGCTTTATAAGGTTTTCGTAATAGTCAACAATGTTTCGGCACCCATCAACCGACATTTCCTTGTTGGAACACAGGCGGATTATGGGCCCCGATAGCTCGGCAACCTCGTCTGTACCAAAAAAGCGTATCTTTTGCTTATCTTTCTTCAAATTAGTTCTCAACTTTTTCCCCATACCGTTCACCCTTTAAATTTTCATATTAACAGTTATGCCAAAATGCCTTAATTAATGCAATTATGGGCGCATATATTTAAAGGGTGGTTGTATGAAATTTAGCGTAACAATCGGCATAAAAAAGTGCCTTTGTGTTTTATTTGCGGCTGTGTCAGCTTTTTCTCTATTCTGGTTTTCGCAAACGGCAAGGGCAGGGATTAAAAGCGGACTTTTGTTATGTTTTAACTCGGTAATACCGTCATTATTTTTGTTCACTGTGTTGGCAATTTTTATATCAAAAACAGGTGTTGCTGAAGGCATAGGTCTTTTTTTAGAGCCTTTGTCACGAAGGCTTTTTCATCTTGATGGTCGACAAACGGCTATTATGCTTGTATCATTAATATCGGGTTTTCCCGTCGGCGCAAGGCTGATAAATGGGATGTATCGTGAAAAGCAGATTGATATAAAAACCGCTAATACAATGCTGCTTTACTGTGTAAACGCGGGACCGGCGTTTATAATAACGGCGGTAGGTCAGATGGTTTTAGGCTCTGCTTCTGACGGAAAAAGACTGTTAATCGCACACGTACTGTCAACCGTAATTTTAGCTGTTATATTTGGCAGAATATTGCCTAAAGTGCGTCCGCAAAAAAGCAGTGAAAAGCCAGAATTTACAATGCCGCTTGGCAACGTATTTGTTCAATCGGTTACCGAGGCGGCAAAAACAATGTTAAATATCTGCGCCTTTGTCGTTGTGTTTTCAAGTGTTTCTGCCGTTGTGCAAAAGGCAGGATTACCTCACGCGGTAACCAAAACGGTCTGTGGACTTTTAGAGGTTACGGTGGGTGTGCAAACGCTTACCCGTAACCAACTGCCCACCGTTGCGTTTTTGTTGGGCTTCGGCGGCTTTTCGGTTATTTTTCAGGTGATGGCTGCGGCAGGGGACATTAAACCCTCCTTTTTAAAGCTGGTGGCATCAAGACTGCTTCACGCATTTTTCTCGTCAACCTTTATTAAGGTCTTTGAAGCGCTTTGGCCCCGAACACTTAAAACAATGTCGGCAGGCGTTCAAATAAGCGGTGCGGCGGTCAACACAAGTCCGTTTGCCGCAATGGCGTTGGTCTTTTTGTCGGTGGTGTTGGTGCTTTTTATCGACTCCTCAAAAAGATGTGAAAGAACAGTAGAAAATTTTAAAACAGTGTGATATACTTAATCAAGTAATTGAGATTTAAAAGGATGAAAATATGTCAGACAAAAAGTTTTTCAACAAAGATTTGCCCAAAAAATGCGAATACTGTTCAAAATCAACCGCTATTTCCGGTGGCAAGGAGTTCTTTTGTTTAAAAAAGGGCATTGTCCAGCCATTTGATAGTTGCCGCGCCTTTGTTTATGATGTGTTAAAGCGCACTCCCGTTGTAAAAGACATTGGCCGTGAATATAATGAGGAAGATTTTAAATTGTAATGCACAAAAAGTTTGGCAATCGCAAAAAATACTATTGACAAAAGAGTAGCAAATAGATATAATAACCCATGTGCCGTAAATGGCACGTGTGTAAAATGTGGTGGGTATAGCTCAGTTGGTTAGAGCGCCAGATTGTGGCTCTGGAGGCCATCGGTTCGAATCCGACTACCCACCCCACTTTTATTTTTTTTACCTTTTTTCAAAAACGTAAAGCAAAAATTTAATAAATTGGGGTGTCGTCAAGCGGTAAGACACAGCACTTTGACTGCTGCATCCGTAGGTTCGAATCCTGCCACCCCAGCCAAAAATCGACAAGTTTCGACAGAAGCTTGTCGATTTTACTTTTTCACTATTCACTTTTCTCTTTTCACTTTTTTCTTCATTCTTCTCTCTTTTCTAAAATTGTCGTTTTTAGATAAAAGATAAGAGTGAAAAGAGAAGAGAAACGGTAACTTTGCTTCGCAAAGCGTTGAATTTAATTATATTATATAGCATAATTAAAACAGAAGTGATAATTAATGAATAGTTCATTACTTGATAAATCCCTTGATTTTGCAAACATATAAAATACTAACCGACTAGTTGTGTGATTGTTCAAATTCAAATTTAAACTCAAAAACATCTTTTTTAATTTATAAGCATTATTTTTAAAGGACTATGCGACATTCAAGCCGTATAGTCCTTTGTTTTTTCGTATTTATATGTTTGTGATTCTGTTCTGCTCGGCGTATTGGCTTGGGGTTATGCCGACACGCTTTTTAAAGGCGCGGGAAAAATGATAGACGCTTGAAAATCCGCATTGCTCGGAAATAGAGGTGACGCTGTGTATACCGTCGGTCAACAGTTGCTTAGCCTTGTGTATACGTATATCCAGCATATATTGCTTTGGCGAGGTACCGAACTGTGAAACGAAAAGTCGGCGAAAGTAAATTTCGCTGAAGCCTTGCTTTGCGGCAAGTGTTTTATTAGTGATTTCGGGGTCAGAAATGTTATTTTCCATATATTTTACAGCGTCATAAATGGGGCTGCTTTTTTCGGCCTTATGGGTATAAAGTCGGTTTAGGATATTATAAAAAATGCTCAGCACTTTAAGGCGGTTGTGTTTAAAAACAAAAAGATTTTTCATTTGTTCAAAGTCCTTTAAATATGGTTCAAGGTTTTCTATAGGCACAACCATAAAGGTATCAATATCAAGGCCGGTGCAGTCAAAGTTGATAAGCGGGAACGAGCCTTTTTTGTCACCGTAAAGATAATAGGTTTGGCCCTTTGGAAGAAAAACCGCATTACTTTTGTCAGACACAAACTGTTTGTCTTTGTGTGTGTAGGTTATCTGTCCGTCAAGGCAGAACGAAAGACCGTAGTATTTGCGGTTGGTTATTTTTAAAAAACGTCCTTTTTTAGATGAAACGGTTAAAATTTCGCGGATATCGGTTACGTTTATATTTTCAAGAAACATCTGCATCACCATTATTATAATATCTTTTTTTCGAAATAAATCAATAATTTTTGCCTAAAAAGTATCAAAAATGTTAAAAGTGTATCGTTTTAAGTATTGCTTTATGATTGACTTGGGTTGTATCATATTTGCAAAAGAGGTGTTTAAAATGCAGTTTAATAACAAAACGGCTATTTCAACCGGTGCAGCTTCGGGGATGGGACTTTTGTTTGCAGAGCGTTTTGTACAGCTTGGTGGAAACGTGGTTTTAACCGACATTAATCCCGAAGGCTTAGATGAGGCGGTTAAAAAGGTCAACCAAATTCGAAACAATAGTGCAATAGGCGTTGTCTGTGATGTTCGTGACTATACCCAGGTTTGTGCGGTAAGAGATGCGGCAGTAGAGGGCTTTGGTAGTATTGACGTGCTTGTAAATTTTGCGGGTGGTGCCGAAACAAGAATGTTAAATGCCAAGGAAGCTGAGTTCCCCGATATTCCCATTGAGGTTTTTGATTGGGGAATTGACGTGAATTTAAAAGGACAGCTACATTTTGACCATGCCGTTTTGAAACAAATGCGAGAGCAAAAGCAAGGCGTCATAATCAATATTGGCTCAATAACAGGTGAAGAGGGCTGCGCAAAAAACGTGGCATATTCGGCATCAAAAAGCGGTGCAATGTACGGGTTAACCAAGTCGATTGCGCTTTACGGCGGACAGTATGGCATTCGCTGTTGCTGTGTGTCTCCTGGCCCCGTTCTTACCCGTCCGGGTATGGCAGGTATGAAAACCTTGCTTGGCAGAGCTGCAACCCCGCAAGAAATCGTTGATACTATTCTTTTTATAGTCTCTGACAAGGCGACGTTTATTACGGGTGAGAATATATTGATAGACGGCGGCAGAAACGTAATGCGAAACAAGGAGTAGTTTATGAAAGCAACTTTTTTAGAATATAATAAACCGTTACTTACGGCAATGGTGCAGGAGTCGACCCCTGACGAAGCCATAGACGTGATAATGAACTGTCATTATCACGGTGCCGATGCGTTTGGCATACAGCTCGAGTGCTTTGATAGAAAATACAGAACCTTAGAGGATTTAAAGCGTGTTTTTGCGGCCTGTATGGGTAAGCCGATTTATATTACAAGCTACCGAAATGATAATAGCACGGGTATGACCGATGAGGAGTGTATGGAGCTGTTGCTTTTAGGCTGTAAAGCGGGGGCTACACTTTGCGACGTTATGGGTGATACCTTTGACCGCCAACCCCACGAGCTAACCTTTAACGAGGAAGCTGTAAAGAAGCAGCGAGTAATTATCGATAAAATTCACGAGTTGGGTGGTGAGGTGTTGATTTCAACCCATACTCACGCATTTTTAGACGAAGAAACCATAGTAAAATATGCCTTAGAGCAGAAAAGCCGCGGAGCTGATGTGGTCAAAATAGTGAATTTTGCTCAAACCGAAAAGCAACTGCAACAGAATATAAATATCGTTTTTCGCTTAAAAGAGGAGCTAAAGGGTACGAAGTTTTTGTATCTTGCAAACGGAGAGTATTGCCGTCCTTTGCGACAAACGGGTATATTGTTCGGTGTTTGTATGTGTTTGTGTGTTGATTGCTATAAACCGCGTTATTCAAAGGAACAACCGATGCTTAGCTCTATGAAAGCAATACGAGATAATATGATGTTTAAGGAGTAAATTATGAAAGCAATATTAGTTAATGATGATAAATCTTTAAGGTGGGACGATGTGCCCACTGCCATTTGCGGTGAGGAGGATTGCCTTGTCAAAATTGAGGCGGCTGCGCTAAACAGAGCCGACCTGATGCAACGAGAGGGAGATTATCCACCGCCAGAAGGCTGTCCCGAATGGATGGGACTTGAAATAGCGGGAACGATTGTCGAGGTTGGTAAAAAGGCAGCCGAAAAATCGAGTTGGAAAATCGGCGATAAGGTTTGCGCGTTGTTGGGCGGCGGCGGTTATGCCGAGTATGCCAACGTTAAATATGATATGCTTATGCCGGT
>JAZRNK010000026.1:0-74778 GCA_045648145.1 Acutalibacteraceae bacterium
ATTTTTAAAGTTTCGGTTTTCAAAGCGTTGCCGTAACGCTGCATGCTTATCGCAGTTCAAAATCCCTGTCGAAGCCTTTACATCCCCTTATATAAACCGCTATAGCGGTTATATTAAATTAAAAATCAAATACATATCTTAACCATTTTTGTGCCAAAGGAACCCAAGCAGAACAATGTTCAAAAGCTTTTACATTATCTTTGTGTACCAAACCGTAACGGCAGGTGGTAGTACCGTGATTACCGTTAGGGAAGATATGCAGCTCATACCTGATACCTTTTTCACCTAAAGCAGTTGCGTATTTTAAACTGTTAATCGGGTTAACTGCGGTATCGTCAGAGTTTGCCCAAAGAAAAGTAGTAGGCGTAATAGAAGGGTCTACGTGCTTTTCAAGAGAAAACAATTCAACATCTTCTTCAGTTAATTCCTTATGTCCGGAAATGTTTTTGAAAGAACCCTGATGTGTTGGTGGCTCTGCGCTGATTACAGGATAGCAGAGAATTGCCGCATTAACAGGTTTTGGCTCAGGTATGTATTTCAATACATCGGGCTGGTTACGCAAAGTGCAGTAGCTTCCTGCAAGATGTCCACCTGCAGAAAAGCCCATAATAGCAATTTTTTCGGTATCACAGTCATATTTTTCTGCATTGTTGTAAATATAATCCATAGCGCAGGCAACCTCAACCAAACTTTGAGGATATTTGTGAGGTAAAACTGAATAATGTAAAACAAAGCAGTTACAGCCAATACTCATAAACTCAAAAGCAACGGCTTGACCTTCACCGCGCCAGGTTATAGAATAGCCGCCGCCGGGGCAGACAAGCACAACCGGTCTTTTAGAGTCCTCACGAATTTTGTCGTGTACCATAACCTCTAAAATGGGGTCAGCACAGTTATTATCAAGAACTGGGTAAACATCATTAAGATGAATAGTTTCAAAAATCATAATTTCACCTCAAATTTTATTTCTTTCCTTCATTTCGCGTTCAATAGTACGCTCGGCGCTTCTTTTAGCCATATCGGCGCGTTTGTCGTAGAGTTTTTTACCTCTACACACGCCCAACTGTACCTTAACAAGTGAGCCTTTGAAATAAATTGACAAAGGAATTAAAGTCAAACCTTGCTGTTTGATAACACCATAAAGACGGTTGATTTCACGCTTATGTAGCAACAAACGTCTTTCTCTGGTCGGTTGGCGGTTAAAAATATTACCTTTTTCATAAGGACTTATATGCATACCTTTGACGAAAACCTCGCCTTTATCGATATCGCACCATGAGTCCTTAAGATTTGCGCCACCCTGACGGATAGATTTAACCTCAGTGCCGCAAAGTTCAATACCACACTCAAGACTTTCCTCAACGAAATAGTCGTGAAAAGCCTTTTTATTGGTTGCTATTGTTTTAGTATTTTCACCCATTGCGGTCACCGTCCTTTCGGTTGAACATTATAGCATAACAAACCTTAAATATCAAGTGGTTAAAGGGTGTTGTTTTTTGGTTTTTCTGTCGTTTTTATACACAAAATCACGCACTAATTCGGTTAAAATCAAAATCGGCGCCGATAAAATGCACCATATTATAAAAAACAGAAAACTGATTTGTCCTAAAAAGTTTAAATATAAGGTACTGTAATCCCAAATTTGCATATTAAGCAAAAGATTGAAAATCACACCAAAAACAAGCTCTACTGCGGTGATAAACAAACCCGATGCTATACACCTATATACAAACTTTAAAGGTTTTAGTTTTCTTTGAATAATTGATATGGCGCATATACTTATTCCGCCTGCAAGCGACATGGTAGGGTGGGTGTAGCCGCGCCATAATAATTCTATAAGACCGTATCCAAAAGCACCAATACCGAAAAGCAAAGAATAATAGTATATATTTTTTAGCATAGTTTCACCTTTAATTATATATCTTTAAGAATAATTATTACCTACAAAGCCTTGAAAAAATCACATAATAATGCTAAAATGAAAAAATAATGGGTTTATACTGCTTTTTGGAGGTGATGTGATGAATTACAAAAGATGGATTTTCCCCGAAATAGATAAACAGTTAATAGGGGATATTGCGCTTGATTGCGAATTGGATCCGTTGCTTGTACTCATTGCATTCTCCCGCGGAATTTGCGATAGCTACGAGATTGAACAGTTTATATCAAAAGAGCCTGACTTTACCGATGCATATGCATATTCGGGCATGAGTGAAGCTGTCGAGCGTATTAATATTGCTTTAGAGTCTAACGAAAAAATACTGATTTTCGGCGATTACGATTGTGACGGCGTTACCGCCACTGCCCTGTTAGTTAAATATTTTAAGAGTAAAGGTGTAGACGTCAGCTACCGTTTGCCCGAGCGTGAAAGCGAGGGTTACGGCATTTCGATTGCTGCTATAGAACAGGCCGCCGCCGACGGACAGACTCTTATTATTACTGTCGATAACGGTATTAACGCCATTGCCGAGATTGACCGCGCTAATGAGTTGGGAATTGACGTTATTGTTACAGACCATCATATTCCGAAAGAGGTTTTACCTAACGCTGTCGCTGTTATTGACCCACATATAGACGAAGGTTATGGGGATATATTTACCGACCTTTGTGGTGTCGGTGTTGCATTTAAACTTGTGTGCGGTTTGGAAAACCGTCCCTGCGAGGAAATGATTTATGAGTTTGCTGATATTATTACTATCGGTACTATTGCCGATTCTGTACCACTTGTTTCGGAAAACAGAAGTATTGTTAATATTGGTTTAGAGCTTATTAACCGTCGCTTTAACAAAGGTATTAACGCTTTGCGTGAGGTTTCAAGCGTTAAATACGTAACATCGGGAAACATTGCGTTTTCTCTTAACCCGAGAATTAATGCTGCCGGCAGAATGGCTAATGCTGATATAGCCGTAAAGCTTTTACTTGCAGAAAACACAGATGATGCATTGTATTATGCCGAGCTTTTAAACCGTCTTAATGCTGAGCGTCAAACCGAAGAACAAGAAATATTTTCTTCGGCTTGTGATTTAATTGAGAGAAACGGTTATAACAATCACCGTGTTATCGTTGTTGACGGTTATAACTGGCGTTTTGGCATAATTGGTATTGTTGCATCAAAAATTGTTGAAAAGTATAGCAAGCCTTGTATTGTAATAAAAGCTGACGGCGACAATTCCAAAGGTTCGGGTAGAAGCATTGCAGGTTTTTCTTTGTTTGATGCTTTGTTAAATTGTGATGATTTACTTGTTAAATTCGGTGGTCACGAGTTAGCGGCAGGTTTAACCATAAAGGAAGATGATATTCCTGCTTTCAGGCAAAAAATCAACGAATATGCCAACAAATTGAATTTACCGATTCCTGAAATAAAGGTCGATTGTAAAATCAAACCAAGAGCATTTACTGTTGACACTGCCAAGGCATTAAAGGCCTTTGAGCCTTACGGTGTCGGTAATCCCGTGCCGCTTTTTGCCGTTATCGGCTCGCAGATAGTAGCTATTCAACCGCTTGCAGAGGGTAAACATATAAAATTGCGTTTGCGACGTGACGGCAGTGATTATTTTGCCGTTATGTTTGGCGTATCACCCGAAAACTTTGTTTTCAAGGTTGGTGATACGGTTGATGTTGCCGTAACTTTAGATGTTAATTCATATAATAATACCGAATCGGTTTCGGTTATTATTAAACACATTAGAAAAAGCGGTTTAGATGGTGTAAATATAGAAAGACAGTTGTTATTATTACAGAAAATGTATGATGACGAGTTAAAAGATAGCGAAGCGGCAGAGCTATTGCCGTCACGCGATGATATCGCAACCGTTTTTAGAACTATTAAAGCAGGTCATTCGATTAAACCCGAAGGTTTGGAGAATATTTTATCTGACATTTTATCCTTATCAAAAATTAATGTTTCAGTTATAGCATTGAAAGAACTGGGAATTATTTTAGAGGAAAACGGTAAATTGGTTTTATCGCAGTTTAGCGGTAAGGCGGATTTGGACAGTGCTGAAATTTTAAGAAAATTAAAATTATATATAAAGGGGTGATTACCGTGGATTATACCGCTAATAATTTACAAACCATTATGTCTGCGCTCGATTCTCAACCGAGTGCTGAAACTTATGACCGTGAGCTTATTACCAAAGCATATAATAAATGTGTTAGCGCCCACGGTGATCAAAAACGTGCTTCGGGTGAACCGTTTTATATGCATCCGATTGCTGTTGCTGTAATTCTTGTTTCTTTAGGTATGGATAGCGAGTGTATTTCGGCTGCACTTTTACACGATGTTGTTGAGGATACCGAAGCTACTTACGATGATATTAAGGCGGAATTTGGCCAAAGTATTGCCGATTTGGTAGACGGTGTTACAAAGCTTGGCAGAATACCTTTGGAATCTCGTGAAAGCGCACAGGCAGAAAATATCAGAAAGATGTTTATTGCTATGTCGCACGATATAAGAGTTATAATCATTAAGCTTGCTGACCGTTTGCATAATATGCGTACTATTAACGCGTTGCCGCCTCAAAAGCAAAGGGATAAATCTTTGGAAACACTTGAGGTATTTGCTCCGATTGCTCACCGTTTAGGTATACGAGCCGTTAAAGAAGAGCTTGAGGATTTGGCAATTATGCATCTTGATTCGGTTGCATACCACGAAATCGAGAAGCTTTTGGCAGTACGCAAGACATACAGAGAAAAATTTTTAGCCGAAACCAAAGAGAAAATCAAGGCTCGCGTTGAAGAACTTGTTCCCGGTATTACTATCGAGGGCCGTGTGAAATCAATTCACGGTATATACAGAAAAATGTATATGCAAGGCAAGTCTTTTGAAGAAATATATGACATTTATGCCGTCAGAGTTATAACAGATACTGTTGCAAACTGCTATAACATACTTGGTGTTGTTCATGATATGTTCAGACCTATTCCCGGTCGTTTTAAGGACTATATTTCCACACCAAAGCCTAACCTTTATCAGTCACTTCACACTACCGTTATCGGTCGCGAGGGTATCCCGTTTGAAATTCAGATAAGAACAACTGAAATGCATCACACTGCTGAATACGGTATTGCTGCGCACTGGAAATATAAAGACGGTGTGACCAAAACTAACAGTAAGTTTGAAGAACGTCTTAATTGGATAAGACAAATTCTTGACAATCAGCGTGAAGCAGACGATGCAGAAGAGATTATTCAGTCGATTAAAACCGACCTTTCACAAGAGGATGTTTTTGCTGTTACCCCTAAAGGCGATGTTATTAACCTACCTGTTGGCTCGACTGTTATTGACTTTGCTTTTGCTATACATTCTGCCGTTGGTACCAAAATGGTGGGTGCAAAGGTAGACGGACGTATTGTGCCCATAACACACGAGGTTAAGACGGGTGAGCTTATAGAAATTATCACCTCTAACCAAGTGGGCCATGGTCCAAGCCGTGATTGGCTTAACATTGTTAAAACCAATCAGGCAAAAACCAAAATACGTTCTTGGTTTAAAAAGGAGAAGCGTCCTGAAAATATTGCGACAGGTAAAACCGAAATTGAGCGAGAATTTGCCCGTAACAGCATTAAGCTTAGTGAGGAGAATTATGACAAGTTCTTGAACGAAATCGCCACAAAGCTAAAATGTGCCAACGTAGAGGAGTTTTACGCCGCTATTGGCTACGGTGGTATTTTGCTATCAAAGGTTATGCCACGTATCAAGGATACTTATGCTAAATACGTCAAGAGCGAAAAACCGATAGAAATTACCGATATTATTAAAAATAAAACTGCCAAATCGTCTGAGGGTGTTATCGTCGAGGGTATTGATAACTGTCTTATTAAGCTCTCACGTTGTTGCGCGCCTATTCCGGGTGACGATATTATCGGTTATATTACCCGTGGTCATGGTGTTTCGGTTCATAAAAGAGATTGCTGTAACGTACCTGCAGTTATTGAGAAATGTAATGAACCTGGTAGATGGATACCTGCAAAATGGGCAGTAAGTTTCACCGAACGCTTTGATTCGACCATCAATATATCAAGTATTAACCGTGACGGCTTACTTGCAGAGCTTACTATTTTGCTTTCCAATTTACACGTTGCGGTCCACGCTGTCAGCGCTAAAGAGCTTAAAGACGGTAATTGCAGTATTATTATCACTATAAGCGTTGAAAGCAGAGAGCATCTTGATAACGTTATTTCAAGAATAATGAAGCTGCAGGGCGTCTTTAGTGTAGAAAGAACATCAATGTAAAGGATGTATAAATTTGAAAGCTGTTGTACAGATTGTTGATTTTGCTTCGGTTTCGGTCGATAATACTTGTGTCGGCAAGGGTGAAAACGGTTTACTTGTTTTACTTGGCGTTCACGAAAACGATACTGTAAGTGAAGCTGAACTTTTAGCAAAAAAGGTGGCAAATTTACGCGTTTTTTGTGATGAAAACGATAAAATGAACCTCTCTGTTTTAGATATTGGTGGCAGTGTTTTAACCGTTTCTAATTTCACATTGTGCGCTGATACAAATAAGGGTAACCGTCCTTCTTATATAAACGCTAAAAATCCTGCCGAAGCTAACGAGCTATATCTTTATTTTGTTGAGTGTCTTAAATCTAACGGTGTTACAGATGCACAGCATGGCGAGTTTGGCGCCGATATGAAAATCAATAC
The DNA here is from genome assembly GCA_045648145.1 of Acutalibacteraceae bacterium. Lineage (GTDB taxonomy): Bacteria > Bacillota > Clostridia > Oscillospirales > Acutalibacteraceae > UMGS172. The sequence goes on from JAZRNK010000026.1 coordinate 6,650, forward strand.
TTTACTTTCAGGTCCCGTAACCATTTTACTTGATACTGATACTTGGAGTAAGAAAAAATGAACATAAAAACTATAGTATGCGGTATGTTAGAGGCTAATTGTTACATTGTCGAAAGCAACGACGTATCTGTTATTATTGACCCTGGGTTTTTAGATAGTAAACTTTTAGCATATGCAAAAGAAAATGCAGAAAAAATCAAATATATTTTCTTAACACACCGACATTTTGACCACGTAAATGCGGCGGTAAATTTAAGAAAAATTACCGATGCTAAAATTGTAGTTCACAAGCTTGACGAGTGTGGGCTTTATAGTGATGAAAAAAGTCTTACTGCTATGTGTGGATATGTCTATGGCACTGCCGAAGAAGATGCAAGGGCAGATGTTTTAGTTGCGGACGGCGACGAAATAACCGTCGGTGATTTAGTGTTTAAAGTTAAAGAAACCCCCGGACATTCACCGGGTAGTGTTACTTATCATATCGACAAAACTATATTTTGCGGCGATGTACTTTTTAAAGGCTCAATAGGCAGAACTGATTTCCCTGAAGGAAACGTTGTTGATATGAGGGAATCTTTAAAAGCCTTATCCGCTTTACCTGATGATACAGTTGTTTACTCCGGTCACGGACCGAGCACTACTATTGGGTATGAAAAAATGACTAATTATTATATGTTTTAAGGATTTTTATGTATTTTTATTTAAATGATGAGCGTTATAAATACGAACTTGAAAAGTTAACACGTATATTCTTACCATTTGAAAAATTTCAGTTTGTTCAAAATAAGGATGCTTTTTCAAATAATGACGAGTTTGTTTTTATTGAAACAACCGAAAATAATAATAAGCTTCAGCTTTTTACAAGAGTAAAATTCGAACGCTATGATGTAGCTAAAACAAAAAGTTTAGATGTTACTAATTTAAGTTTTACTGAAACTGAGCGAGAACTGGCACTTCTGTTGTTTGATTGTTTTGTAGAGATTACAGGTTATACTCCGCCTTGGGGTATTTTAACAGGTGTTCGTCCTGCAAAGCTTATTGGTCGTTTAATTTCATCTTACGGTGAAGAAGATGCGCTTAATTACTTTAAAAATAAGCTTTTAGTTAACGCAAAAAAGACCGACCTTTGTCTTGAGTGTTCAAAAAGCGAGCAAAAAATCGTTTCAAAATCAACCCACGACTCATTTAGTCTATATATATCAATTCCGTTTTGCCCAAGTCGTTGTAATTACTGCTCGTTTGTATCTCATTCGGTCGAACAGGCAAAAAAGCTAATACCTACATACGTTGAACTGCTTTGTCAGGAGATAGCGGAAGCTGCAAAGATTGCTAATGAGCTTAATTTAAAGCTAAAAACTGTTTATATGGGCGGAGGTACGCCGACAACTCTTTCAGCAGAACAGTTGACACAGGTTTTAAACACTGTGAACAATAGCTTTGATATGTCATTAGTTGAAGAGTTCACCGTCGAGGCAGGCAGACCTGATACAGTTACCGAAGATAAACTTTTAAGTATAAAAAACGGCGGTGCTACACGTATCAGTATTAATCCTCAAACTATGAATGATGAGGTATTGAAAAAAATCGGCAGAAGACACACCGTCAGCGATATGATTAATGCTTTTAATCTTGCAAGAAAATGCGGATTTGATAATATTAACACCGATTTAATTGCAGGATTAGACGGTGATACTTTTGAAAGCTTTAAAGCTTCGGTTGATGAATTGATTAAGCTTTCGCCCGAAAACGTTACCGTTCATTCGCTTTCTATGAAAAGAGCTTCAAATCTTAATAAATGTGACGTAGTTTTCGATGCTAAACAGGGGACAGAGGCCGAAAAAATGGTCGATTATGCTTACTATGCTCTTTCAACGAATGGAATCAAGCCGTATTATATGTACCGCCAAAGTAAAACCGTGGGCAATTTAGAAAACGTCGGTTATTCAAAGTTGGGGTATGAAGGCTTGTATAACGTCTATATTATGGATGAAACACATACAATTTTAGCTTGCGGTGCATCGGCTGTTACTAAATTAAGGCAACCGGGCGGCAATATGATTGAACGCATTTTTAATTATAAATATCCGTATGAATATATTAATGACTTTGCTACTATATTGAACAGAAAGCAGGGAATTTATGAGTTTTATTCTAAGTACGGTAAATAATTTGTTAAATATTTTTATATGAAAGGATAGTTGGTTATGGAATTTTTAAACAAGGCAAAAGAAGCAATTGAAAAGGTGGAAATTAAAACTGAGGAATTTATCTATGACAGAAAATGTAATCTTCAGTTGGCACGTCTTTGCTCTGACCTTAAAAAGCAATACGAAAAATTAGGCAGACTGTCTTATAGAAAAATTAAAGGCTACAAAATAGACGGTAACGAGTTTGACACAACGGTTGAAAATATTGAGCTTTTAAAGACGGAAATTCAGTGCCTTAGAGATGGAAAATGTTCATCTGCTGAGTTTGAGAGCATTGTTTTTGAAGACGGCGAGCCCGTAAACGAGCAAACAACTGATAACGAATAATTTTAAACGGTGAATATTTTGAAAAGAGAATTTAAAAATATTGTTATTCTTATAGCCGATACGGCGGAATATGTGCACGTAGAAAAAGCACTTGGTGAAACAATAGTCCGTGACGATTTAAACGGATTAATGAGCCATACAGTTAAATTTTCCACAAAAAGCGGAGAGGTTTCACTTCGCACTGTTTGTTTTGGTATCGGCAAGGTTAACGCTGCCGTTGCCGCCTCATTTGTTTCTAAAGGTTACGATTTAATAATCAATACAGGTCTTTCGGGCGGTTTTGACGGTGTTAAGAAATACGACTTAATGGTTGGCACAAAGTTTGTCGAGCACGATTTTGATTTAACGCCTATTGGTTACAAACGCGGTCAAAAACCCGGCGAGGAAATCTTTTCGAATGCCGATGCTGAACTTATAGAAGACATTACAAATAAATATCCTTTTATTAAAGCCGGTGTTTTTGCTACGGGTGATTGTTTTGTATGCTCTAAAGAACAGCACGACACTATAAATTCCGAATTTTCACCCATTGCTTGTGATATGGAATCTGCAGTAATTGCAAATATCGCCAACAGATATAATGTTCCTTTTGTGTCGTTAAGAATGGTATCTGACGGTGCTGACGATGATTCTGCCGAATACTACACAGATACTTTAAACGGTGACCGCGCTGACGGTTGGCTTAACTTAACGATTAATTGGATAAAGTCATTGTGAGGTTTTTATGAAAAATAAAACTTTAAACAATTCTGCTTCAGCAAAACATCACGGCTTTTTGCAAGGTTCTTTTATATTAGTAATGGCTACTGCCATAGTTAAGGTTTTAGGCGCTATTTATAGAATACCGTTAACCCGTTTGCTTGATACTTCGGGTATGGGTTTTTATTCGTCCGCCTATGAGCTTTATCTTCCTATGTACTCGATTGCTATGGCAGGTTTGCCTATTGCTATTTCGAAAATTGTAGCTGAGCATATGGCAGCAGGCAGGTACAAGGATGTCAAAAAGACCTTAAGCGTTGCTATGAAGGTGTTCTTGGTAACAGGCGGTTTCGGTTTTGCTTTAATGGTTGCATTAGCTTTTATTTTAACTAAAACTAATGTGTTTAATATTGGTACTTTACCGGGAATTTTATGTATAGCCCCTTGTTTGCTGTTTTGTTGTGTAATGTCGGCTTACCGTGGTTATTATGAAGGTCTTCGAAATATGACGCCTACTGCTGTAAGTCAGGTTTTAGAGGCTGTAGGTAAATTGATTTTCGGTTATGGTCTTGCCCTTGTAATACTTAAAATAACCGGTAACGTTTCTTATGCCGCCGCAGGGGCTTTGCTTGGTATAACTATCGGAACTGTGTTTAGTGCAGGTTATCTTGTAATTAAGTATAAATTGACCGATAAACACACCTTTACTGCCGATCAGTTGGCTTCTGCAGCCGTTGCATCAAGCGGTAAGGAAACCTTAAATAAGCTTATTGTTATCGCTATACCTATTGTTTTGGGCTCACTTGTTAATAACGTTACAAGCTTAATTGACGTTGCTATGGTACAGAGTCAGCTTGCACGTGCGATTTCAAAGGCCCCCGAATACTTTAACAGTGTATATTCTGAGCTTATAGCGGCAGAAACCGTAATTAGCCCTGATTTTAATTATATTGTTGATTTACCCAACTCATTATATGGTTGTCATAGAGGTTATGCATTTTCTATCTACAACCTTGTTCCTGTTTTAACCTCTGTTTTAGGCGTCAGCGCTATTCCTGTTTTGGCGACTGCCTGGACAAAAGGGGATAGAGCAGAGGTTAAATCGAACGTTCAGACAATGATTAAAACAACTGCAATTATTGCTATACCTGCAGGCTTTGGTATTATGGCCTTAGCGCCGAATATTTTGAGTCTTTTGTACGACAATAAAAATGCCATTGCCATTGCGGCGCCCAACCTTCGTATTTTAGGCTTGTGCGCTATTTTCGCAGGCATTAACGCACCGCTTGTAAATATGCTGCAGGCTATAGGCAGACAGATTGTGCCTTTGCGCAATATTGCGGTCGGCGCTGTTTTAAAAATTGTTGTTAATTTCATTTTAGTCGGAACACCTGAAATCAATATTCTTGGTGTACCGATAGGCACTACCGTTTGCTATGCTTACATTTGTTTAGCTAACTTTATTTGCTTTGTAAAGTATTCAAAGGTGTTCCCGAATTTAGTTTCTACCGTTATAAAACCGCTCGTTTCGGGCGCTTTCTGTGGTGGAACAGCTCTTTTAACGGCTATTTTACTCCAAAAATTAGGTATGTCTAATCTTGTCGTTACGATTGTTTCTATCGTGTTAGCTGTCATAATTTATCTGTTAATGGTATCAATTTTGAAAGTTATCACAAAAGATGACGTAATTTCTTTGCCAAAAGGTAAAAAAATTGCAAAAGTACTTGAAAAATTAAAGGTAATAAGGTAGAATGTTCTTGTAGGTGCGATTGCGCCTATCAACAATATGTTGTGGATTTCTCTTTTTACTGAGGCGTGACAATGTTATCTAAAAACAATTATGTAAAAGATAAATACGGGTTTTCCGATTTAATTGATATTCTTAATATTTTAAGACAACCCGACGGTTGCCCTTGGGACAGAGAACAAACTCATAAATCTATCCGTAACGACCTTTTGGAAGAGGCGTATGAAACGGCCGATGCTATCGATACTGACGACAGTACTGCCCTTTGCGAAGAGCTTGGCGATTTACTGTTACAGGTAGTTTTCCATTCTGATATTGCAAAGGAAAATGGCGAGTTTGATATTACCGATGTAACTGACGGTATTTGTAAAAAACTTATTTTGCGTCATCCGCACGTTTTCGGGAACGTTAAGGCAGATACCTCTGCCCAAGTCCTTGAGAATTGGGATGCAATTAAGCGTGTTGAAAAAAGTCAGTCAACCTATACCGATACTTTAACCAGTGTACCAAAAGCGTTTCCTGCACTAATGAGAGCTGCTAAGGTACAAAAAAGAGCTGCTAAAGCCGGTTTTGATTGGGATAATATTGATGATGCTTTCAAAAAAATCCCCGAAGAAGCCTCTGAGTTAAAGACGGCTATCAATAACGGTGACAATGCTTTAATTGATGAAGAGTTTGGCGATTTACTTTTTGCCGCTGTTAATGTATCACGTTTTTGCGGTGTTAATGCAGAGGAGTCGTTAGCCAAAGCAACCGATAAATTTATCACTCGTTTTAAAAAAGTCGAAGATGTAGTTATAGCTATGGGCAAGGATGTGAAGGATTGCTCACTTAATGAGTTAGATGCTATTTGGGACGAAATTAAACATAAATAGTAGGATGTGTCAAATTCAGGTTTTTACCTGTTTGAATATTAAAACTTAGGAGGAAATTTTCATGAACAAGACAGAATTTGTTGCAGCAGTTGCCGAGAAGGCAGGTTTAAGCAAAAAGGATGCCGATAAAGCAGTAGCAGCTTTTATTGAGACTGTTACCGATGCTCTTAAGGCAGGCGAGAAGGTTCAGTTTGTTGGTTTTGGTACTTTCGAGGTACGTCAGCGTCCTGAAAGAACCGGTAGAAATCCTCAGACAAAGCAGACAATCAAAATTGCAGCATGCAAAGCTCCCGCTTTCAAAGCTGGTAACGCTCTTAAAGCTGAAGTTAATAAATAATTTGTCTGATAAAGACCGCTTAGTTTTAAGCGGTCTTTAGTTTTAAAGGTGTATTATGAGGTTAGATAAATATTTAAAAGTATCAAGAATTATAAAAAGAAGAACCGTTGCCAATGAGGCCTGCGATGCAGGACGTGTGCTTGTAAACGGTAAGGTCGCAAGAGCGTCTTATGACGTTAAAATCAATGATGTTTTAGAAATTGCTTTCGGAACAAAAACAGTTAAAGCTCAGGTTTTAGACGTTGCTGAAACCGTCAGAAAAGAGTCGGCAGCATTAATGTATAAAATTATTGATTAGTAATTTAACTTTTTTCACGCTCATATAAATTAAGTGTATTATTTTTCTAAAGGGTGTTTTATATGGGCGAACAAAATAAGGTAGTATCCAACCACTGTATCTACATAGATAATCGTTCAAAGCTGACCGTTTCAGGCGTATGCGACGTTGACAGCTTTGATGAACAGACCGTTGTTCTAAAAACCGTTATGGGTGAGCTGACCGTTAAGGGCGAAAGCCTTAAGGTAAACAGTTTTGCAGTAGAAACCGGAAATTTAACTGTTGAGGGCAATATTATTGCTTTTGCCTACACAAGCCAACCTCAAAAGAAAAACGTGTTAAATAGGTTGTTCGGTTAATGGGATATATTGATGTTAATTTTCAAATAGTAACCTTTTTACTGTCAATATCTTTAGGTGTTGTACTTTGCCTTTTCTATGATATTGTCAGGGTGATGCACAAATTGTTCGCCAAAGGTTTTTTCGAAGTGTTTATTATTGATTTATTGTTTTGGGTTTTAGCGTCTTTTTTAACCTTTTGTTTTCTTATAATAAGATGTCAGGGAACAGTAAGGGGTTACGTGCTTTTTGGTGCTTTAATCGGTTTTATCGCAGTAAGATTAACAATTTCGAAGATTTTTTTAATTGTTTTTGAAAAATTTTATTGTTTTTCAAGAAAAATAATCAACTTATTCGTATTGCTTTTCAAGTTTTTAGTATCGCCATTATGTAAAATAGTTAAAAAAATACAAATACTTACTAAAAAAGTCTTGCAAGATAAAGTGATACTGTTGTATAATCATTTTAAATTAATAATTGTAAACGTAAGGAGAAGTAAGAATGGCTGTTCAGACTAACAAGCGCGGCAGTATAATAATACGTGTTGTACTTTTACTGTTTGCTGTTTGGATGATCTACTATTTAGGCTCACTTATAAAAGATTATAATTCATTACAGTCTGAGCTTGCGGCTACCATTGCCAGACGTGATGAGCTTACTCTTGAAGTTGCCGAAAAAGCCAAGCTTCTCGAAACCGGTAACGATGCCGATTTTATTGAAAAAGCTGCCCGTGAGAAATTAGGCTTTGTTTATTCTAACGAGCACGTTTATATCGACATTTCCGGCGAATAGCATTTATAATTTTAAAAGGTTTTTGGGGGATAGGACTTTCTTATGCAAATTGAAGTTGGACAGATTGTTGAAGGTAAAGTAACAGGAATTACAAGCTTTGGTGTTTTTGTTGATTTAGGTGACGGAAAATCCGGTCTTGTACATATTTCCGAAATAGCTCAGACCTATGTTAACGATGTCAGAGAGCACGTTAAAGAGAACGACGTTGTTAAAATGAAGGTTCTCACCGTTTCTGATGACGGAAAGATTAGTTTAAGTATCAAAAAAGCGATGGAAACAGAGCAACCTGCACAGCGTAAGCCTAAATTTAACGGTCAACGCTCGGTAAGACCTCCTAAAAATGATTTTGATCCGTCAACTCCTGCACCCGTTTGGATGCCGAAAAAGAGTGAGTCTGCTTCTTTTGAGGATATGATGGCAAAATTCAAACAAACAAGTGATGAAAAGTTCTCGGACCTTAAAAGGAAAAATCCTGATACAAGACGTCCTAAAAGAGCAACTATGAAATAAATATTCGGCAGACTTTTTAGTCTGCCGTTTTGTTTGGAGAAAATATGAAAACTATTGACGTGTCTAAAATTGAGACTGCGGTCGCAGATTTGTGCATTAAAGCAAATAAGACGTTGCCTTGTAGCCTTGTTGATTGCTTAAAGAACTCAGTTAATACCGAAACCTTTGAGCTTGGCAAGGATATTTTGTCTGATATATGCATCAATATCACAGCAGCAAATGAGCTTGATATTCCTATTTGTCAGGATACAGGTATGGCAGTTGTGTTTATTGAGTTAGGTCAGGACGTTCACCTTGTTGGCGGCTCTCTTGAAACTGCTATTAATAACGGTGTCAAAATCGGTTACGAAAAGGGATTGTTGCGCAAATCTGTTGTTACTGATCCTCTTAATCGAGTTAATACTAACGATAATACACCGGCAATCATTCACACAAGGATTGTTGACGGTGATACGATTAAGTTGACTGTTGCTCCAAAAGGCTTTGGTAGCGAAAATATGAGCGAAATTAAGATGCTTACTCCTGCCGCAGGTAAAGACGGTGTTATAAAGGCGGTGCTTGACATTGTCAAAAATGCAGGTAGCAATCCTTGTCCGCCTATGGTTATAGGTGTTGGCATTGGCGGTGATTTTGAACAGGCCGCTTTACTTTCAAAAGTTGCATTATGTCGTGATTTAAACGTTAAAAATGAAAATCCTTATTATGCGGCACTCGAGAGTGAGCTTTTAACACTTATTAACGAAACTAATATCGGTCCTCAAGGCTTTGGCGGTATAACTACCGCTTTAGGTGTGAACATAGAATATGCACCCACGCATATTGCAGGTTTGCCGGTTGCTGTAAATATTGGTTGCCACGTGACTCGTCACGAATCCGTTATTATTGATTAGCAGGTGAAAAGATGTCAAAATATTTATTAGTTGCCCCTTGTCTTTTTGGAGTTGAAGGCATTTTAGCCGACGAGTTAAGAAGATTAGGCGCAGAAAATGTTAACGCAGAAAACGGACGTGTTTTATTTAGTGGCGATGATTATATGGTTGCGCGCGCTAACATTAATTCACGTTTCGCTGAAAGGATTTTAATCGTTCTCGGTCAATTCAAAGCTACATCATTTACTGAATTATTTGATAACGTAAAGGTTTTACCTCTAGAGGAATTTATCTCTAAAGAGGATGCTTTTCCTGTTAAGGGATGGAGCTTAAATTCACAGCTACACAGTATTCCTGATTGTCAGTCAATTATTAAAAAAGCTATTGTTGAGCGCTTAAAAACAACCTATAAAACCGACTGGTTTAATGAAACGGGTCCTGTTCATCAAATACAGTTTTCGATTTTGAAAGATAACGTAACTATTATGCTTGATACCTCTGGTCACGGACTGCACAAAAGAGGATATAGAGCCAATTCAAATGCCGCACCTATAAAAGAAACCTTGGCGGCTGCCATGTGTGATATTGCTCGTATTTATCCGGACACTAAAATTTACGATCCTTTTTGCGGTAGCGGTACGATATTGATTGAAGCAGCTTTAATGGCTAAAAAACAAGCCCCCGGATTAAGACAAGCCTTTGCTGCAGAAAGATTCGGGTTTGTTGATAAAAACGCTTGGCGCGACGAGAGAAACGCAGCTATGGAACGCATTTTACCTAATATCGAATTTGAGGCTCATGGCTTTGATATCGACCCAGAAGCAGTTAAATTAACACTTGAAAACGCCAAAAAAGCAGGTGTCGAAAAATACGTTAAGGCAACAGTAGCCGATGTTAAAGATTTTAAATTACCTGAAGGCAGGACGCTTGTTATAACCAACCCACCTTATGGTGAGAGGTTGTTAGATATTCGTGCTGCAGAAGGGCTTTATAAAACGATGGGTGAGGTCTTTGTTAAAGAAAAAGGTAAGAAATATTACGTAATAAGCCCACACGACGAATTCGAAAAGTTTTACGGTACCCTTGCTGATAAAAAGCGAAAGCTTTACAACGGAATGATTAAGTGTAATTTGAATATGTATTTTAAATAATAGGAGGCAATATTTATGGATATGGGAATGTTTTTACCGGTTGAAAATGAAAAACCGCTTGACAGAATAGCTATTAACGGTGGCTATTGCGGTATTTTCAGAACGATAGCCTGTGTTGGTGACAGCTTATCATCGGGTGAGTTTGAGTCAATTAAAGAAGACGGCACACACGGCTATCACGACCATTTTGAGTATTCCTGGGGTCAGTATATCGCCCGTATGTGCGGAAGTAAGGTTTTAAACTTCTCGCGTGGCGGTATGACAGCAAAGGAATATTGCAACTCTTTTGCTGATGCTAAAGATTTTTGGAACCCCGACAAAAAATGTCAGGCTTATATTATTGCACTCGGCGTTAACGATTTTTATTGGCAAAAGCACGAAGTTGGTTCGATTGATGATATTGATTTGAATGATTATAACAACAACAAGCAGACAATTTACGGCAATTATGCAAAAATTATTCAGAGATATAAAGAAATTCAACCCGATGCAAAGTTTTTTCTGATGACCGTTGCCGACGAATACGAGGACAATCCTGAGTTGCGTGAAAAGGTACTTCAGCAGGTACAGATGATTTATGACCTTAATAAAGTTTTCTCTAACACCTATGTTATTGATTTGTTTAAATATGCTCCTAAATATGACGATGCGTTCAAAAAAGAGTTCTATCTACTTGGTCATATGAATCCTTGCGGATATGTGTTTACTGCTAATATTGTTGCTTCTTACATTGACTATATTATTCGCCACAATATGCAAGATTTTAAGGTAGTTGGTTTTATGCCTACCGAATTATAAAATTAACCCCTCTGCAGTAAAGCAGAGGGGTTTTAACTACTTATTCATCATAATATCGCCAAAGGCTTTTAGCTTTTCACTAATAGCAATAGAATCTTGTTTTGTTTTACCTACAGCAGAAATATAAACCTTGATTTTAGGTTCTGTACCTGACGGACGTACAATAAAAGAGCATCCGTTCTCCAATTTAAACTCAATAACATTTGATTTCGGCAAATCTATAGTGGCCACTAAACCGGTCACTAAATCTTTATCCTCAGAAGTGTTATAGTTCAGCATTCTGACAACCTTAATATCATTGATGTGGACAGGCGGATTAGAAGATAAATCACTCATTATTGAACTCATTTTCTTCATACCTTGCTGTCCTTCAAAGGTGTAGCTAGACTGCTTATTAGTATAAAATCCGTGTTCCTGCTCGATATCAGACAAAGCATCAAAAAGAGTTTTACCTTGTAATTTATAGTAACAAGCCATTTCGCAAATGAGCATTGAAGCAGTAACTGCGTCTTTATCTCTTACGAAAGTACCGCTAAGGTAACCGTAGCTTTCCTCAAAACCGAATATATAACGTTCTTCCTGGCCTTTTTCTTCTAATGCCAATATCTGCTCACCGATAAACTTAAAGCCTGTAAGAACATTTATAAGCTGACAACCGTATTTCTCTGCAATTTTATTGCAAAGCTCGGTTGTAACTATTGTTTTTACAGCTATAGCATTTTCGGGCATTTTATTAAGCTCAGTGCGGCGCTTTAAAATATAATCAAGTAAAAGTGCGCCAACCTGATTACCGGTCATAAGCTCGTAAATATCGTTTGTTTTAACTGCGATACCGACTCGGTCACAATCAGGGTCTGTTGCAAGAAGAATGTCGGGCTTGATTTCATCTGCAAGCTTCAGTGCACATTCAAACGGCTGACTAAGCTCGGGGTTTGGATATGGAGCGGTAGGGAAGTTACCGTCAGGCAGTTCCTGCTCTTTGACAACCGTAACGTTTTTGGCGCCAATACGGTCTAAAATCGCGCGTACAGGCTTATTTCCTGTTCCATGAAGCGGAGTATAAATAACCGAAAAATCGCTGTTACGGATAATATCGGGGGACAATGACTGCTTTTGAACATTATCAAGAAAGGCCTCGATTACAGAATTGTCAATGTATTTGATTTTTCCGTTATTTATGCCTTCATCAAAGTCGATAGTTTTAATTCCTGTAAAGAAATCGGTCTTTTCAATATACGAGAACACAAGGTTACTTGCTTCCAAATTCAACTGACAACCGTCAGGACCATATGCTTTATAGCCGTTATATTTTGCAGGGTTATGGCTTGCGGTAATAACAACACCTGCGTCACATCCCAAATGTCTTACGGCAAAGGACAACATAGGGGTAGGCATAAGTTCATCATAAATATATGCAGTAATGCCGTTTGCTGCAAAAACAGAGGCTGCAGTTTTCGCAAAAAGTGTTGATTTTATACGGCTATCGTATGCTATAGCAATTTTACCGTTATCGGTCACACTGTTAACGTAATCGGCAATACCTTGCGAGGCACGACCAACGGTATAAACGTTCATACGGTTGGTACCTGCACCAATAACACCTCTTAAGCCGGCGGTACCAAACTCTAACTCTTTATAAAAACGGTCGCTTATGGCTTCCTCGTCATTTTCAACAGACAATAATTCAGGTATAAGGTCAGGGTCAGCGGTGGCTTTTTTTGACCATTCCAAATACAAATCAGCACAATTCATAAAATCTTCCTCTCAAGATAACTATATATTAATTTAATACAAAATTTAAAATATGTCAATTAATATTAACTTTATTTTAAAAAATATTCTAATTTACGCGTTATATTTATCTATTTTGTTGTAAGTATTCTTGACAAATTAATAAAAATAGTGTAAAATGCTTAAAAATAGATAAGTGTGTGCTTATAAGGGAAGTAGTAAGGAGATTAACTTGTTTTCTTTAAGTGACAACTACGACAACCGTTGTAATTTGACTGACGGTTACTCATCTTTAGTTAAGGTTTTATCTGAATATGCACCGCTTGTTAAATCACGCGCTTCGTCCTTTTGCTTTGACGGTTGTGAACTTGACGATCTTATTCAAGAAGGTAACATAGGTTTGATTTTGGCTTATTTTAAATACAATAGTGAGCTTTCTTCGTTTTCAACCTTTGCCCGTAAGTGTATTGATTCTGCTATCATTGACTATCTTCGCAAAAACAACAGACTGACAAGTGTACCAAAAAAACTTCTTGTTGATATAAGTGAGATTGAGGTTGCTGATTCAGCACCGTCGCCTGAGCACTACGTTTTTGTCAGTGACGAATACAACAATTTAGTCACCAAGGCGGAAACAACATTATCAAAGTTTGAATTTTCGGTTTTTTCAGATATAATCAACGGTTTTTCGGTTGCAGAAATTGCTGATAAAAACGAAGTAGCCGTTAAATCTATTAGAAATGCCGTTAATAGAATTCGTGCAAAATTGAAATAGTTTAATATGCCCAAGTAGCTTAAAAAAGCAGAGCGTTGTATTCAAAGATGTCGGTGCGATTCCGTCCGGGGCTAATAAAATACTCAATTGAGAGAGGTAAAAAACATGTTCGAAGACAAGACCCTTAAGTGCAAAGATTGCGGAGAAGAATTTGTTTTCACTGCCGGCGAACAGGAGTTTTACGAGTCTAAAGGCTTCGTAAACGAGCCGCAGCGTTGCAAAAAGTGCCGCGATGCACGTAAAAATGCAGGTAGAGCACCTAAAGAAATGCATGAAGCTGTATGTGCTACTTGTGGTAAGCCTGCTATGGTTCCTTTCGTTCCGCGTGACGACCGTCCTGTTTACTGCAGCGAGTGTTTCGCCAAAATGAAGGAACAAGCTTAATATTAGCTTCGACTGGCCGTTTCAGGTTTACTGAAACGGCTTTTGTTGTTATATCATCAACTATTACTCATTTTTTTATCTTTCAACACATTTATTTAATACATTGTTCATATAATTTGATTTTATTTGATTTAAAATACTATTTGTAGTAAAATTTACAGTAGGAGGAGTTAATATGCCTAATAAAAAAGTTTTGATTGTCGATGATGACAGCAATATTTGCGAATTATTAAGACTTTATTTAGAAAAGGACGGTTTTGATACCGTTATCGCAAACGACGGTGAGTCGGCAATAGTTAAATATAATTTAGAAGAACCTGACATTATTTTATTGGATATTATGCTACCCAAGCTTGATGGATGGCAGGTATGCAGAACTATAAGGAAAAATTCCCAAGTGCCGATTATTATGCTGACCGCTAAAGGCGAGACATTCGATAAAATTTTAGGTCTTGATTTAGGCGCAGATGACTATGTCACAAAGCCTTTTGACACCAAAGAAATTGTTGCACGTGTTAAAGCGGTTTTGAGACGTTCTTCAAATTCCGATGAAAACAATGAAAAGATTGTAAAATACGATAAGCTTATTATTAATTTAACTAACTATGAGCTTATTGTTGACGGCAAGCAGGTTGATGCTCCGCCAAAGGAATTAGAGCTTATATATCATCTTGCAAGTAATCCAAACCGCGTGTATTCCCGTGATCAGCTTTTAGATGAGGTATGGGGTTTTGAATATTACGGTGATTCGAGAACCGTTGACGTACACGTAAAACGCCTACGCGAAAAATTAGAAGGTGTTTCGGATAAATGGAGCATTAAAACGGTGTGGAGTGTTGGATATAAATTTGAATCCAAACAAAATTAATTATGAAAAACAGGTTGTTTAAAAAATTCTTCCTATCTACAACTGCTGCTATTGTTGTCAGTCTTGTTATTATAATGTCATTTTTAAGTGTTTTTGTGAGTTCGTATTTCGTTAACGAAAAAGAAAAACTGCTTATTAATAATTGCAAGACTATTACAAACGTTTTGTCTAACGAAACTGATAATGCTACTAACTTTCACGTTAGTCTGAACGGTATCTTGAATGTTGTTTCAAACGCTATTTCAGGTGAGGTATATGTTTGTGATGAAACAGGCAGGGTTTTTATTTGCAGTTGTTCTGAATGGAAAAATGAGAAAAGCTGTGAGCATTCCAAAACACAACTTTCAAACACAATAATTGATAACGCTTCCGACGGCAAGTTTTTTGAAATTGGCCATCTTGATGGTAGATTTAGGAATATTTACTATACTGCAGCAATGCCGTTTTTTACTGAAAGCAATGAAATTGCAGGGTATGTATTTATTTCATCTGCCGCATCACTCATTAAGGATATGTGGTCGGAATTATGGGACATTTATCTTATTTGTAATCTTGTTCCCATAACCTTAATGTTCATCTTTATCTATATAATGACCAAGAAAATCACCAAGCCGTTGAACTTGATGTCTCAAGCAGCCATCAGTATGTCTAAGGGCGATTTTTCAAAGCGTATTCCTATAGCCGGTGATGATGAAATTTCTGATTTAGCAAAAACCTTTAACAGTATGTCAAATTCATTATCTCAGCTTGAGTCAATGCGTCGAAGCTTTGTTGCTAACGTGTCGCATGAGTTAAGAACACCTATGACAACTATCGGCGGTTTTATAGACGGCATTTTAGACGGTACTATACCTAAAGACAAGCACGAGTATTATTTGAATATTGTATCGGCTGAAACAAAGCGCCTTTCACGGCTTGTTCAGTCTATGTTGAGCTTGGCAAGACTTGAATCGGGTGAGCAAAAGGTAAACTTAACAGAATTTGCCTTGACAGACCTTATATGTGAGGTTTTAGTATCTCAAGAGCAAAGAATCACCGATAAAAACATTGATATTACAGGACTTGACGTGGGTAACGATATTAAAATCACTGCCGACAGAGACCTGATATATCAAGCTGTATTTAACCTTGTTGATAATGCAATAAAATTCTCACCTGAAAGCAAAACAATTTCTTTTGATATTTCTAAACAAGGCAATATAGTTTTGTTTAAAATTAAAAACGAGGGCAAAGGAATTAACCCTGAGGAATTACAGTATATATTTGACAGATTTTACAAAACCGATAAAGCCCGTTCGGCTAACAAGGACGGAACAGGATTAGGATTATATATAACTAAAACAATTATTGATATTCATAAAGGTAATATTTCTGTTAGCAGCAAACCCGATGCTTATACTGAATTCATCGTTGAATTTCATCCAATAATTAATTAAAACAATAGGGGACTATGTATGGAAAACGAAAACTTAAACTTTGAGCAACAGGATTTTAATGAAAATCAACAATTAAACGTTGAAGAACAAGTAGAAAACGAGCCTACTGTTTCATTTGATACGGTAAACGTTGTACCTAATCAGTCGTCATCTAAAGGCCTTAAGGTGTTCTTCTCGTTAATTGCTGTTATAGTTTTGCTAATATGCGCGCTTTCTGTAGGTTTTATTTTCGGAAAAAACTCTAATATCAGCAATAAACCAACTTCAGCAACCAATTTGGTTAATAAAAATGAAAATCAGAAAGAAAACAGTTATACAAACGTTTACAACAATACTGCTCAATCGGTTGTAAGTATTACTGTTTACAACGATGCTGAAGGTGTTTTATCGTATGCCAGCGGAGTTGTTTATACATCGGACGGATATATAGTTACAAACGACCATATTTATTCCGAAGTTTCTTCTCCTAAGTTTATGGTGACTATGCTGGACGGTACTGAATATAAAGCAAAATTTATAGCCGGTGATACAAGAAGCGATCTTGCAGTTTTAAAAATTGATGTAAATAATCTTAAGCCTGCAACCTTTGGCAATTCACAAGAAATTGTTTTAGGCGAAGAGGTGATTGCAATCGGTTATCCGTCGGGTGCAAGTGGCAGCGCAATTTTAACCGGCGGTATGATATCTTCAAAAGGTATAAGAGTTTCAACCTCGTCGTCATACACAATGAATATGCTTCAAACCGATACCGCAATCAACCCCGGCAGCTCGGGCGGCGCACTTGTTAATATGTATTCTCAGGTTGTTGGTATTACTTCAGCAAAGCTTGTTGGAACTGCTTATGACAGCGTAGGCTATGCAATTCCCTCGGCAACGGTTGTTAAGGTCGTTAATTCCCTCATTGAACACGGCTATGTTACCGATAGGGGCAGACTCGGTATAACATATAAAGAAATTGATTCTATTTATTCTGAAATAAACGGTATACCTTGCGGTCTTTTGATTGATTCTGTATCAACCGACAGTGAGCTTTACGGTAAAAACATATCTAAAAACGATATTATTACTCATATTAACGATGTAGAAATCACAAACAGTAATATTGCTTTAGATATTATTGAGAACACTTTGCCCGGGAAAACTATGTCTTTTACAGTTTATCATCCTTCGACCAAATCGTCTGAGGTTATTTACGGAGCGCTAATATCCGATCAGGGTTCATCAAGCTATTCGAATAATATTATAGAAAACGATAGCAACAACGATAACCCTTTTGATAACAACAGTTCTGATTTCTATTCTGACCACTAATTTATAAAAGCGCACAAACAACCTTTGTGCGCTTTATTTTTACAAAATACTGTAAATTAATATTGAAATATTATGTAAATATTGTATAATAGCCTTGTAGACTTATGTGTCATTTATTACACTTTTAGGAGAATGATTTTTATGAGTAATACAACACCTTTGCAAAATATTGACTTTGCTAAAAAACCTATTGTGCGTTATGACCTTGAATGGAAAATCGGAGATTGCGGAACCGAAAAAAACACTCCCGAAACCATGATTCCCGCCACCGTTCCGGGTAACATTCAGTGTGATTACGCAAAATATTATAATTATCCCGATCATAATTACGCTGATAATTTTAAGCAATTTGACTGGATGGAGAAAAACTATTTTCTTTACGAAGCCAAATTACCTGAGATTGAAAATGGTAAAACTGTTTATATTTGGGCTGACGGAATTGATTATGAATATGATATTTTAATCAATGATGAAGTTATATATCACCACGAAGGTATGTTTACAAAGCTTCGACTTGACATTACCGAATATTTAAAGGGTAACGATAAATTAAATGTTTTAATTTATCCCGTTCCTTTAAACGAGAAAGTTACTATGGAGCGTGACCACGCAAACCAAACCTGTAAGCCTGCCGTAAGCTACGGATGGGATTTTCATCCAAGGGTAGTGCCGAGAGGCATTTGGGAGCCATTCCAAATTGTCACAACCGACGGTTACTGTATTACCGATTGGGACATTAACACAGTAATGTCTAATGAGCTTGATTTTGTAACGGGAGAATTCAAGGCTGATTTAGACGTAATAGGCGATTATGAGCTTTCGCTTACTATAACTACACCCGACGGCGAAGAGGTTTTTGCCAATACGGTTGAAAACGACGATATTATTTATTTCTCCGTTACCGAGCCTGAGCTTTGGTGGCCAAGCGGTTACGGAAAGCAGTATCTTTATAACTTTGAGGTTGCTTTATCTAAAAACGGCGTTGCTATGCAGATTATCAACTTCCGTCGTGGCTTCAGAGATATAAAATTAAAGCA
This sequence comes from Acutalibacteraceae bacterium, assembly GCA_045648145.1. Classification (GTDB taxonomy): domain Bacteria; phylum Bacillota; class Clostridia; order Oscillospirales; family Acutalibacteraceae; genus UMGS172. The sequence continues at coordinate 25,119 of JAZRNK010000026.1, forward strand.
ATATGAAGGTATTTGGCTTGAGCAGTTGGGCTATCCTAAGCGTTGCAACTCACAGCCTATAACATTCTATGTAAATAACAAACCGATTTTTGCACAGGGTACTAACTGGGTTTGTCCTGAAATATTCTATGCAAATTTGAACCGCGAGAGATACGAAGAAGTTCTTTTACTTATCAAAAATGCCAATATGAACATTATTCGTTGTTGGGGTGGCGCAATTGTTAATAAAGATTCCTTCTTTGAGCTTTGCGATGAGTTAGGCTTACTTGTATGGCAAGAGTTCCCGCTTTCGTGCAACTTCTATCACGGTACTCCTAAATACCTTAAAACCCTTGATGAAGAATCAAAATCAATCATTAAAAGGGTTAAAAAATTCACCTGTCTTGCTCTTTGGTGTGGCGGTAACGAACTCTTTAACGAGTGGTCAGGTATGAATATGCAGGAGCCTGCAATAAGACTTATTGACAGCAATTGCTTTAAATACGACCCAAAAACACCTTTTATTCCGACTTCACCGATTTATGAAATGATGCACGGTCATTACAGCTTCTATGACCGAAAATGGAAGGTTGAAGTTTTTGAGATGTTTAACACTCGCCGTGCAACAGGCTATTGTGAGGCTGGTATAAACGCAACATCCAGAATGGAAACTTTGAAAAAATATTTACCTGAAGAATCTCTCAATAAATTTCGCCCTGAGGATAAGGATGTTTATTGGGATTTACATCACATTGAGCATCTTGACCTTGATAACATAGAACGTTATTTTGGTAAACAGGATAAAATTGAAGACGTTGTTAAGCTTTCAGGTATGCTTCAGCAAATAGGTTATAAGTATATTTATGAGGAATCGCGTAGACAATCTCCTAAATGTTCACTTGTTATGAACTGGTGCTTTAATGAGCCTTGGCCGTGCGCTGCCAACGACAGTATTGTTGAATACGACAACACACCTAAGCCCGGTTATTACGCTATTTGCGAGGCTTTGAGAAATAGTATGCCAAGTATGAGATATGATAAGTTTGAATACACAACCGGTGAAGTGCTCAAAATGGAAATTTGGTGGCTTACTAAGTTTTCGACCCAGCTTGACGGTAAAATCAACGTTTATCTCAACACCGACGAGGGTAGGGTACTTATTGGCTCAAGTGATAACCTATCAAAACAGTTAGAACACAACGAAAAGATTTTTGATTTATCGTGCACTCTTAATATGAAAAACACTCAGATGTTCAGTATTGACGTTGAGGGTGAATTGGCTAACGGTGAATGTATAAAATCTGATTATAAGTTCCACTATAAAGCACAATAAGTTGTTTCTACCAATCAATTTAGGTACTGTTTTTGGTAACATTAACAAAAAAGTGATATATTTAATTAGAGTTATGTATATTTTATAGAAAATTTGCATTTAATCTTGCATAAATATAAACTTTATGATATAGTTTATGCATAAATTCATTATAAATATACATTTGGAGGCAAAATCATGAATAAAGATAAAATTAAAAAGGTTGTACTCGCTTATTCCGGCGGCCTTGATACTTCAATTATTATTCCTTGGCTTAAGGAAAACTACAACAACCCTGAAATCATTGCTGTTTCGGGTAACGTTGGTCAGGCAAGTGAGCTTGAGGGCTTGGAAGAAAAGGCTATTAAAACCGGCGCTTCTAAAATTTACATAGAAGACCTTACTAAAGATTTTCTTGATAACTACGTTTTCCCGTGCGTTCAGGCAGGCGCTCTGTACGAGGATTATATGTTAGGTACTGCATTTGCACGTCCGCCTATCGCTAAAAGAATTGCAGAGATTGCATTAGCCGAAGGCGCTGACGCTATCTGTCACGGTTGCACAGGTAAAGGTAACGACCAGGTCCGTTTCGAGCTTGCTATCAAGGCTTTCGCGCCTGATATGCCTATTATCGCACCTTGGCGTGAATGGGATATTAAATCTCGTGAGGAAGAAATTGATTACGCAGAGGCACATAACGTTCCTTTGAAAATCAACCGTGAGACCAATTATTCAAAAGACAAAAACATTTGGCACCTTTCACATGAAGGTCTTGATTTGGAAGACCCCAAAAATGAGCCGCTTTACAACAAGGAAGGCTTTCTTGAAATGGGCGTTTCACCCGAAATGGCTCCCGATAAGCCTACATACGTTACAATTCATTTTGAACAGGGTATTCCTACCGCAGTTGACGGTGTTGAAATGGATTCAGTTGAGCTTGTAACTAAGCTTAACGAGCTTGGCGGCGCTAACGGTATCGGTTTGCTTGATATCGTTGAAAACCGTCTTGTAGGTATGAAGTGCCGTGGTGTTTATGAAACTCCCGGCGGCGCTATTCTTTACAAAGCACATAATGTTCTCGAAACCATTTGTCTTGATAAAGAAACTGCTCATTACAAATCACTTGTTGCTCAGAAGTTGGCAGAGCTTGTATATAACGCACAGTGGTTTACTCCTTTAACCGAGGCTATTCTTTCTTTTGTTAAGACCACACAGAAAACTGTTACAGGTGATGTTATACTCAAGCTTTACAAAGGTAATATGATAAATGCAGGTGTTTCTTCACCGTACTCGCTGTACGATTCTGAGATTGCAACCTTTGACGAGGATGACGTTTACGATCAAAAGGATTCTGCAGGATTTATCAACCTCTACGGCTTGCCGACCAAGGTTTATGCCAAAATGAAGGCTAAAAACAATTTAAAATAATTTATTAAAGAAAAGACGGAAAGCTGCCTTTTTAGGCGGCCTTCCGCCTGATTGTTTAATTGAAGGTGAAATTTATGGATAAAATGTGGGCAGGAAGATTTTCTAAAGCTCTCGATAAGGAAGCGGACGACTTTAATTCTTCGGTTCATTTTGACAGCAGAATGTATAAGCAGGATATTACTGGCTCAATGGCTCACGCTGTTATGTTGGCTGCAAAGGGCATTATTTCCCAGTCTGACAGTAACGTTATTATCGAAACTTTAGAAACAATTTTGAACGATATTGAAAGCGGAAACCTTGAAATAGATATGAACGCCGAGGATATACATATGTTTGTTGAGTCTGAACTTACCAAGCGTATCGGCGAAATCGGCAAAAGATTGCATACAGCCCGTAGCCGTAACGATCAGGTTGCTGTTGATATCCGTCTTTATCTGCGTGATGAAATTAATAGTATTATTGATTTATTAAAAGAGCTTTTGAAGACCATAACCAAGCAAGCCGTCGAACATAAAACCACCATTATGCCCGGCTACACGCATCTTCAAAGAGCTCAACCCGTAACCTTTGCCCACCACATTTTAGCCTACGGTATGATGTTTACAAGAGATATTGAGCGATTAAAAAACACCGCCAAATTAATGAACGTTTCACCTTTAGGCTCCTGCGCTTTAGCCGGAACTACCTATGATACCGACCGCTATATGACAGCCGAAAAGCTAATGTTTGACGGCATAACTCTTAACAGTATTGACGGCGTTTCCGACCGTGATTTTTGTGTTGAATTATTAAGTGATATATCAATTGTAATGATGCATCTGTCTCGTTTTTCCGAGGAAATAATTATGTGGTCATCTTGGGAGTTTAAATTCATTGAACTTGACGACAGCTACACAACAGGCTCAAGCATTATGCCGCAAAAGAAAAATCCCGATATGGCTGAATTAGTAAGAGGTAAAACGGGTAGGGTATATGGTGATTTATTTACCATGCTGACCGTTTTAAAGGGTATTCCGCTCGCATATAACAAGGATATGCAGGAAGATAAAGAGGCTATATTTGATGCAATAGACACCGTTAAAAAGTGCTTAAATGTCTTCACACCTATGATAAGCACAATGACCGTATTAAAAGATAATATGTATAAGGCCGCTCAAAAAGGCTTTATTAATGCTACCGACCTTGCTGATTACCTTGTTAAAAAGGGTATACCTTTCAGAACTGCATACAAGGAAGTTGGTCAGATTGTAGCACACTGCATCGCCAACGACTGTGTTTTAGATACTTTACCCATCGAAAAATATAAAGAGTTTGATGATAATTTCGAAGCAGACCTCTTTAATGAAATTTCACTTGAAACCTGCGTTAGCAAACGTATTTCTGCAGGCGGTACTTCGTTAGACTCGATAAACAAGCAAATAGATTATATTGATAACTTTTTAAAATTGTAAATTTGTTTATTATTTTGTCGTAGGAGGTGTTTTTGTGGATAAGCGGAGCACACGTTCGGCTTTTTATGAAAAAGAGGCTGACGCTAATAATTACCTGTATTTAAGAAAGCTCACTTCGGATAAGTATGTCGGTAGATTGCCTCATTATCACGATAGCGTAGAGCTTGTTTTAACCATTAAAGGTCAATGCGTTGTGTTTATAAACGGTAACAAATACATTTTAAACGAGGGCGAGCTTGCTTTTATTGACCGTTTTGACGTTCATTATTATGAATATATTCAAGACAGTGAATATTACGTTATGCTTATCAACAAAAAACTTTTGAACGATTTTAACGGCTTCGACAAACAAAAATTACCCGTTTTTCTGCAAAAATGCGACAAATTTGATGAGTTTAAGCAATTATTCGACAGCGTTTATAATCTTTGGCATGAAGCAAACTATGTTTTCAGAAGCGGTTTTGTCAATATAGTTTTGGGAATGTTATCCGACCAATATACACTTGTTGAGCGTGAGCTTAAAGGTGATGTAAAAGCTTTGGTTCACGCACTTATGTATTTAGACGAAAATTATTCTCAAAACATCACTCTTGAGTTTTTAAGCAATAAATTCGGTTACTCTAAAAACTATTTTTCAAGCCTTTTCAACAAATTCACAGGCATGAGTCTTCGTGAATATTTAAACAGACGACGTATTTATGAGTTTGAAAACCTTAAAAAACAAAATCCGTCGGAGCCTACATATTTAATTGCTCAAAAATGTGGTTTTGAAAGTATTAAAACTTTTTACAGAGCTTATAATTGCTACTGTCAAACTAAATAAATCGTAATTTTTGACACAAATTCATTAAAAAACGCCATTGTAACCAACAAATTAACCGTTATAATTAAGACATACTCTAAGTATTTGAGGTGTTTAATTATGGAAAAAATCAAGGTTATTCTTATTGGCGCAGGTAACAGAGGTTTGACCTATACAACCTATATGAAGGGCGAAAAATTTCAAGTTGTTGCAGTAGCAGAGCCTAACGACATTAGAAGAAACAGAATAAAGGATACTCATGGTTTATCTGAGGATATGTGCTTTACTTCATGGGAAGATTTACTTAGTAAACCTAAATTTGCAGACGTTGTAGTTATTGCTACCGGTGACAGACAACATTATGAGCCGGCTATGAAGGCTATTGAAAAGGGATACAACCTTCTTTTAGAAAAACCCATTGCACCTACATACCAAGAATGCGTTGATATTGCTAATTTTGCCAAGGAAAAAGGCGTTAAAATTTTAGTCTGTCACGTTTTACGTTATACTAAATTTTTCAGAAAAATCAAAGATATGATTAACAACAATGATTTGGGTGATATCATTTCAATTCATCACAATGAAGCTGTTGGTCATATTCACCACAGCCACAGCTACGTAAGAGGTAACTGGGGTAATACTGAAAAGAGTGCGCCTATGCTTTTGGCAAAGTCCTGCCACGATATTGATATTATTCAGTGGCTTATGGATTCTAAATGTAAGAAAGTACAATCCTTTGGCTCGCTTACGTATTTCAAAAGAGAAAACGCTCCAGAAGGTTCGCCTGAACGTTGTATTGACGGGTGTCCTTATAGTGAAAGCTGTGTTTACGATGCAACAAAGATTTATTGCACCAAAAACAAAGGCTGGTACAAGTGGCACGCATTACAAAAGCATAATGCTACTGACGAGGATTATGCCGAGTTAATGAGAACAACTCAGTACGGTAAGTGTGTTTTCAAGTGCAACAATGACGTTGTTGACCATCAGGTAGTTAATATGGAATTTGAAAACGGTGGTGTTGCCTCGTTTAATATGTCTTCCTTTAACGAGGGTGGCAGATTTATCAGAGTTATGGGTACCGCCGGTGAAATTTACGGTAATATGCACACTAACACTCTTGATTACTACAATTTCAAGACGGGGGAGCATACTATCATTAACCCCAACGAACAAGATCTTGATGATTCTATTGTAAGTGGTCACGGAGGCGGCGACGAAGGTATTGTTCGAATTTTACATAAATATCTCACCGAAGATTACAATGGTGATATGTTGAGTGAAATCGGTATTTCTACCGAAAATCATTTAATTGTTTTTGCTGCCGAAAAATCAAGAGCAGAAAGCACTGTTGTCTGCCTTGATGAATTTAAAAAAGAAATTGGTCTTAAATAAGTTAAAAAAGCAGGATTTTTTCCTGCTTTTTTTATTGCCAATTATTGCATATTGGTTTATAATGTTTAAAGAAAATAAGAGGTGATAATTATGAAATTCGACGTGTTTTCCAACAAGACAAACGCTATAATTGTATGGATATTTTTAATGGCCATACCTTCTTTAATTTTGATACCTTCAAATTTTGAAGCAATACGTAACTGTAGCTTGCCTTTACTTTCTGATTATGAAGGTTTTTCCGGTTTTTTGTTGTGGGCTTCGAATACATTTAGCAAAATTTCAAACTATCTTTTACTGATTGTATTTGCTGTTATCACTTTTCTTAAACCTTGGCTATCGAAATACAGAAAAACCTCTAACGTATTTGATATTGTATCAATAATAATTATTGTGTTAAGCATTGTTTCAAGCGTTATTATACTTTGTATTAACGGTGATTTCACTACCAACGGCGTTTATGTATCGCTTGAAATGATTATGTATATTTTATTGCTTATTTTATTTATCGGCAAAAGCTTCAGTCGAAAAGTTAAGTGGACTTTAGTAATTATTTCAACAGTTTGTTTCTTCTGTTCACTTGCAACCTTAAACGTTGATTTTTCTTTTTCATATGCATTCTTTTCGTCATTAATTAACAATATTTATGCCATTTTTGTAAAGCTTTGCGTTTTCTTCTTTGCTATTGTACCTAAAAAATGATATTGTCTAAAACGACTGCGGTGAATTACTAAAAATTTTAAATAATAAAAAATTAACCAACCAATTAAACGGTTGGTTTTTATTTTACTAAAAAGACTTGACAAAATTGATTTAAAGTGTTAAAGTGTTAAAGTAAAATATGGAAGGGTGATATTTATGAATTTAGTAACACTTGCTGCTAACACTTCAGCCGTTTGGTTTTCTATACCGATGCTTGTGTGTTTCTTTGCACTTATGATTGGTGTCGGTCTTTATTGCCGCAAGCATTCAAAAAGTGTTGACAGCTTTGTTTTAGGCGGCAGGGCAGTAGGTCCTTGGTTGACCGCGTTTGCTTTCGGCACTTCTTACTTTTCTGCAGTTATTTTCGTTGGTTATGCAGGACAGTTTGGTTGGAACTTCGGTCTTTCTTCAACCTGGATTGGTCTTGGTAATGCATTTATAGGATCGTTATTAGCATGGATTGTTTTAGGTAAGAGAACTCGAGTCATGACTCAGCATTTAGGCTCAAAGACAATGCCTGATTTCTTTGAAAAAAGATATGATTCAAAAACCTTAAAAATAATTGCTTCTATTATTGTTTTCGTCTTCCTTATTCCTTACACCGCTTCGCTCTACAACGGTTTATCTTCATTATTTAATAATGTTTTTGATATTCCTTACTGGGCGGTAGTTTTAATGATGGCAGTTTTAACCGGTATTTACGTTATTTTTGGCGGTTATATGGCAACTGCTGTTAACGATTTCATTCAAGGCATTATAATGCTTGTTGGTATCATTGCCGTTGTTATTGCCGTTTTAAACCAAAACGGCGGTTTACTTAATGCTGTAGAAGCTTTAAAGAATAGCGAACACGCAGGTCCCGAGTTCACTTCAACCTTTGGACCTAATCCCATTTTCTTGTTTTTTGTCGTTATGCTGACCTCACTTGGTACTTGGGGACTTCCTCAGATGGTTGGAAAATTCTATTCTATTAAGGATGAAGCATCAGTTAAGAAGGGAACCATTATTTCCACAATTTTTGCCGTTATTGTTGCTGGCGGTTGTTACTTCCTTGGAGGATTTGGTAAGCTCTACTACAACGAGATGCTAAGCGGTGGTTACATAAAGTCAAACGGTGCAGTTTTGTTTGATAAGGTTGTTCCTACAATGCTGGCAAATCTTGCTCCTGTTATCGTTGCTTTAATTATTGTTTTGGTTCTTGCAGCTTCAATGTCGACTCTTTCATCGCTTGTTTTAACCTCATCTTCAACACTAACTTTGGACGTTATCAAGCCAGCTCTTTCAAAACGTAAAGAAGTTGACGATAAGAAAAGCGTATTTATTATGCGTGCATTCATCGTTTTCTTCATTGCTGTATCAGCAGTTATTGCCATATTAAAAGACTCTATCTGGCAAAACTCCGTATTTATTGCGCAGATGATGGGCGTTTCATGGGGAGCACTTGCAGGCGCATTCTTAGCACCGTTTATATACGGCCTATACTCCAAAAAGACAACAAAAGCCTCGGTTGTTGCTTGCTTTATTTACGGCACCGGCTTAGAAATCATTCAGTTGTGTATCAGCGTAGGTTGGATAACTATTGACGGCGGTGTCTTAGGTTTTGTATTCAAGAATTCGCTTTACTCGGGCGTTTTTGCAATGATTGGCGGTTTAATTTTAATACCAATAGTAAACTTGTTTACACAAAAGACCTTGCCAAAGAACATTGATGAAAAATTCAGTTGTTTTAATAAATAATAAAAAAAGGTAGAACGAGACACGTTCTACCTTTTTTTATTTTAAAAACGAATTAACAAAGGTTATTACTGACATAATGTTATTTGCACAAAGCTGTTTAAATGCTCTGTATACGCTTGAACTATCACAAGCAATCAAGCACGACAAACCACATAAAGACGCTGTATCCTCAAATTTTGAAGGATTTATGCCATAAAACAAAAGACGATAGATATAAAATTTTAAGTAAAATCAATACTTTACAAATAAGTTTACAGAAGTTCATAGCAAACATAACATACAAAATCGAAAAAGTAAAAGTAAATTGCGAAGTCTATGTTTCAAAATGGTTTCTGTGGAAATATAAGGAAATATTCACTTTGTTCAATAATTTGTTTTTTTATTTGTAAAAAATTTTCAAAAGCATTTCTTGCAGGTGAAGAGATAAGATCTATTTTATTTTTGTTTTTTAAATAAAGTTCTTTGATTGAATTTCCACAATACTTACATCTATTATCTCGATTAAAATAATATTCAAGATAATGTAAAGTACTATTATTATCCATTACAATAGGTATGTGATAAGGATTTATGAACATAGATAATACTTCCATCTCTCTAATTTTACTATTAAATTTATACTCGCAAAAAACACTATGCAAAAGTGCAGCAAAACTATTTTCCATTTTTTTATAGACATTTTCAAATATTTTTTGATAATTATCAAAAGAAGTCAGAAGTGCATTTAGTAGTTCATTTTTCGAGAGCCAAAAATGATTTGATAATAAAAGGGATACTTTTTCTTTAAGTTCATCATTCCCATAATGAGAAAATGAGTGTAAGTAGTTAAATGTTGAATAACCATACTCTAAATAATTTAAGAAATTACAAAGATCACTTTTTAAAATCGATTTTTTTAATTGTGGATTATCACGATATTGCCACTGTTCTGTTATTGTAGCAATCTGATTAAAACCAAAAAATGCCGGAAGAAAAGTAGATAAATAATACCATTCTTTTTCAGCAAGAACTTTCAAATCACAGGTCTCTATCACAACCATTTTCACATCATCAATTGTGCAGTTGTGATCAATTAGATATTTAAAAATTTTACATGGGCGATATTTTCCTTCAAAAGCTTTTTTATTGGTTACAGCACTTAAAAGAAGTTTGTTTTGATATTCAACACAACTATGCTGCATTAAACCTTTGATATCTTTCAAATGCATTTGAAAACGTTTTTGAAAATCATTTGTTTTTCCAATATAAAAAGGAATTACTTTTTTATCACTAAAATCATCTACATATAATAAGTAAATTCCAGATTTATGAATTGAGGTATCTGATTTAATTCTTTGAGAAGAATTTGCAATCAAATTCAAAACGGATTGTTTTAGTTCGTTAAATTCCCATTTTTTCAGTGGAGTGCACATTTGTGATTACTCCTTTCTTTATATATAAACTTATATGAATATATCACATAACAAAAAAACTTTCAATATGTAGACCATCTAAAAAAACAAACTCCCAAGCTATATAGCTTTAGGAGTTTGTTGGTGCCGGAAGCGGGGGTCGAACCCGCACGGTATCGCTACCACTGGATTTTGAGTCCAGCACGTCTGCCAATTCCATCATTCCGGCGACTTATGTATTATAATACATCTAAAACACAAATTCAAGTCTTTTTTTACATATTATTTTATAATTTAAATTATAAGTATAAATACATACTTTACTTTTTAAAATATAAGTGTTAGAATATAAAAAAATTAATTACTAAGGGGGATTATAATGTTTGAGTTTTTAAGAGTTACGAGTGCCGTTCCTAACGTTTCTGTTGCTAACGTTGATTATAACGTATCGCAGATTTGCGAAAAGATTGCAGAAGCTTCAGACGCACAGTCAAATATTGTTGTTTTCCCTGAGCTTGCGGTTACAGGGTATACCTGTGGCGACCTGTTTTTCCAAGATACACTTATCAATAGCTCAAATAAAGGTGTTGAGCAAATTATCGAAACAAGCAGTAAATATGCAATACCTGTCATTGTCGGCGCACCGATAAAAATTTTTGGTCAATTATATAACTGCGCTTTGGTTATTGCCTGCGGTAAGATTTGCGGCATTGTGCCTAAAACCTTTATTCCAAACCATAGCGAATTTTTTGAAAAACGTATTTTTTCTTCTGCCGAGGATTTAAAGTTAAGTGAAGTAAATATTACAGACATAGGTATTTTAAAATACGGTCCATACAGTATTCCTATAGGTAACAATATTGTTTTCAACGTAAACAACAAGTATAAATTCGGTATCGAGGTCTGCGAAGATTTGTGGACTGCTTTGCCACCGAGTACGTTTTTATCTCTTGCAGGCGCAGAGGTTATTTTTAACATTTCTGCAAGTAATGAGGTTGTTTCAAAACGTAAGTATAGGGAAGAACTTATAAAGCAACAATCTGCAAGAACTTTTTCTAACTATGTTTATACATCTGCCGGTAGCGGTGAGTCGACCTCTGATTTAATATTCTCAGGAAATACCATTATTGCTGAAAACGGTAAAATAACCGCCGAAAACGATAAAATAATCGATAATAATTATTGTTTATCGGCAGACTTTGATTTAGGCAAAATCAGAGCGGACCGATTAAAAACCAAGACGTTTAAGGATGCAAACAGAATCTACGGCGATTTTGTTGATGTTAGAACAGTCAATATCGTTGATAACAGTTTATCGACTTTTTCTAACGGCGCATTGCTTAATATATCCAAACATCCGTTTATACCAACCTGTACTTCAGACAGAATTACTGCCTGCAAAGAAATATTTGCAATGCAGGTAGCAGGCTTGAAGAAAAGAGTAGAAATCACCAACAGTAAGCTTGTTGTTGGTGTTTCGGGAGGTTTAGATTCCACTTTAGCATTACTTGTAGCGGTTAAGGTGATGAGCGAGCTTAACAGACCGCTTGAGGATGTCCACGGTATTACAATGCCATGCTTTGGCACATCAGGCAGAACATATAACAACTCGATTATTTTAATGCAAACGCTTGGTGTAACAGCTAAGGAAATTAACATAAAAGACGCTTGTTTAAAGCATTTTGATGATATTGGCCATGATGCCGACATTCATGACATAACCTACGAAAACAGTCAAGCAAGAGAAAGAACACAGGTTCTTATGGATTATGCAGGTAAAATCGGTGGTTTTGTTGTTGGTACCGGTGATTTGAGCGAGTTAGCTCTCGGTTGGTGCACCTACAACGGCGACCATATGAGTATGTATAGCGTTAACTGTGATATTCCTAAAACGCTGATAAAGTGGATTATTGATACTGTCAAAAATAAAGTTATTTTCCAAAACAGCGCTACTGTTTTAGAAGACATTATCAATACACCTATCAGTCCCGAATTACTTCCACCGGACGAAGCAGGGAAGATAGCACAGAAAACCGAAGATATTGTAGGGCCTTATGAGCTGCATGACTTCTTTATGTATTACATTCTGCGCTACGGCTTTGCACCAAGCAAAATTTATCATTTAGCTTTAACGGCTTTTGCAGATGTTTACAGTAAAGAAACCATATTAAAGTGGTTAAAAAATTTTTACCGAAGATTCTTTACACAACAGTTTAAACGCAACTGCGTTCCTGACGGTGTTAAGGTTGGCAGTATTGGTTTGTCACCACGAGGTGACTGGAAAATGCCGAGCGATGCTTCGTTTAAAATTTGGTTAGATGAGCTTGAAACTATATAATAATTAAAAGATGCATTTACGACTTGAACGTATTTGCATCTTTTTTAGTTATGGTGTTAGGGAAGGCACTGATTTTAGCCCTCTAAATTTTTGATAAAATTATACAAAATGAATAAAATTTTACTAATATTAAAAATGACAGGGCAGGCTCTAAATTATGAGCCAGCCCTTTTTCCTTGTCAACTTTTTTGCCCCCGCAAGGAAATCCGCTCGTGATACCGTTGCAGTCCGAAACACCGAGCGAGAGCAACGCTCGAAGGCTCGGAAAAGACGGCTTCTGTCAATGAAATGTGCAGTTCACTATCCGCGTCACAGTGAACTGCACAAGTTGGGTAATTTTTAAAATAAAAGGCTCTGTTAAGCCATTCTTGACAAAAAACTTTTACCCACTAAAGTGAAAAAAGTTGGGTAATTGGGTAATTTTTGGGTAAATAAGCGTCCTATCGTAAAGGTGTTACGATAGGTAGCGGGGAAATATAAAGGAACGAAGTTTTTTTAATTAAAATTCGTTTAGAAAATTTAGGTATTCCTAAATTTTTAGAATTTTTGTTAAAAAAACAAGTGGTTATATTTCCCCGCGTAAAGCGTAAGTATTTTATCTTTTTGGATATGGTAGGTCTGGTAAACCTAAAATATAGTCTGCTGATATTCTTAAATATAAGCAAATATTTTTTAAGTGTGTTATTGGTATTAGGTTTATTCCTTTTTCATATCTTGCATATTGTTGTTGTTTTATGTTTAGATATTCTGCCATTTGTTTTTGAGTTATATTTTGTGTTTCTCTTTCAAATTGTATTATTTCATTGTAGTACATAAAATCACCTCAAAAAATTAATACCATAATTTACAACAAATGTGTTGACAAATGAACACAAGTGTTGTAATATATATTTACAACAGTAGTGTTGTAAATTAATTTTTAGGAGCGATTTTATGTTACATGAATTAAAATTATCTACTGAATTTTTTGATGATGTTTCTAATTTTAAAAAATCTTTTGAAATTAGAAAAAACGACCGAAATTATAAAATAGGTGATATACTTGGTTTTAATGAGTATGACCTTGATAATTCTGTTTATACAGGTCGTTCTTGTTTTTGTTATGTTGAATATGTTTTTAATCATTCAGATTATGTTATTGATGATTATGTTATTTTAGGTATTCGTCCTTGTAGTGTTAATGCTTTAGGTTTAGAAGTTGATTTTGAGTCTACTATTTTGCATGATACTGATATTACTTATAATCCAAAACATATTTGGTGTAAAGGTGATTGCAATGAAATTTAAACGTATTACTGTAGATTTACACCCTATAATTATTGAAAAATTAGAAGATTATGCAAAATTAAATGATATTTCTTTTAATTCTGCTTTAAATTTTCTTTTATATAATTTGCTTGTTTTATAAAGGTGAATAGATATGAGTAATGAAAATAGTACAATTAATAAACCCCGGTCACTTCATGTTAGTTCCCGGTGCCGTAAATTTTCTTGTATCACTTATTTATCTGAATTGCAATTAAAAACTGTGCTATGTAAACATCACGAACAAATTCGGTGTTATGCTTATGCTTTTCATGATAAGGACGCAAGGGAAGATGGTACACTTAAAGAACCTCATTTTCACATTGTTTTAGTTACATACAATACTTGCACTATTTCTGCTATACGTCGTTGGTTTTGTGGTTTTGTTGATAGTAATGGTGATATTACTACTACTGCACAAAAATGTACTGATGTATTCGAAATGTATGATTATTTAACGCATAGCACGTTTCAAGCAAGGGCGCAAGGAAAATATCAATATGATAAAAGTATTGTTGTAACGAACGATACCGAGTATTTTAAGGCTAATGTTGAAAGTGAATTCGATAGTATTACGTTATCTGCAGAAATGCTTTTGAATGGTGCTTCTGTTCGTGAGTGTGGTAGAAAATTTGGACGCGATTTTATACTGCATTATCCTGCAATCAAAAAGTATTTAACTGATGTGTTTTTACTTAATCAAAGAGCCGATATTAATAATATTAACGATTTAATTATTTTAGATTTATCAAAATAAATTTTAAGGAGTTTTTAAAAATGAAAACTGAAATTGTTCAAGGAATTAGCAAAAAAACAAATAGGGAATATGTTCGTTTAGATATTTATTTAACTGATACTTATGTAAAATCTGTTTTTTTAGATAGGGCAGAGGCTGAATTAATTAAAGTATCTCAAAATAACCTTTAATCTCTAAAGGAGTTTTCGTATGTGGAAGAAGCTTATAATCACAATTCCTCTCATAATATGTTTAATCGTTCCTACCTTGGTTATAAGCTCTTCTGCTGCGAGCTTAACTGTAGTTGACGATATGGTTGTTAATAATTTCAAATCTCGTATTGGTTATGAAATTAATGATAATACTTATTGGTCACCTGATGAAAATACTTTAATGCGTGTTCATTATCCGGAACGTCGACAAATGCAATTTATGTTGAATACTAATGACGATAGTATTTTAAACGGTAATACAACACGCATTTTTAGTTTTGAAATTAATCTTGCTATGTTTGTTATGACAAATCAACGTGTTGATTTTGAATTAACATATAGAGGTGAAGAGGGCTATTATATAGGTTTAGGTTCCGAAATATACTCTAAAAATACGTCTGCTGGTTTAGTATCTTCTTCGAATTTAATTAATTATGGCTCATGTATACTTAAGGATGATGGTAAAACATTAGAATTTCAAATTTTGAATGTTACATCTACTGATACTATTTATGTGTCTTTTGGCTTTCAACAAGTTTTTGATAGTCCTGCATTAATTTTTGATTGCAATTTTGTTCCTGGTATGACGTTTTTATCACAAGATAATCCAGATGAACATTTAATAACTACGTCAAGTTCTTTTTCTGGTCTTTTTTATTCTGACGATATAACTGGTTATTTTAATTTCCCCGGTACTTCTGGTAACGGTGTAGGGTCTATTCCTCGAAAATATGACCTTGTTCCTGAAATTAATGGTACTGGTATTATTTTTAGAGCTTTAGTTGATGGAGAAGTTACTGGTAAACAAAAAGTTGATTTTGCTACTGTTACTTTTAATCCTTATTGGGTTAGATATAAAGACTCACCATCTTTAAAATATAAAATTGATGATACAAGAGTTTATCGTGTTGGTTTTATCTTGCAGTTAGGTAATCAAGGGCAAATTTGTTATGCTGAATTTTTAAAAAATTTAAAGTTAAGTGCTACTACTTTTGAGGGCACATTTAACATTCCTGCTTCTAATCTTTGGTCAGAAGAAACTGCAGATGGTACTAAAAAATCGTTTGCATTGTTTGATTTTGATATACGAGGTAGTATTTTAAATAATGCTAAATGGACATTTGAGTTTAATACAGATGGTATTACCTCTGTTAATAAATATAGTTATTTGAATTTTTATTTTGTTGGACCTTTTTTTATTATTGCTCGGTCGGTAGAATATACTGAACAAATGAATGAGGCAGATTTTATATTAAATGCTGGTATAAATGTTGGTGTCGGTGATTTTGGCTCGTCTAATATACAAGTTTTGCAACAGTCTTTAGTTAATTTAGAGTCGAGTTATACTATATCAAGTGCTGATATTTCTAAATTAAATCAACATGCTACAAATCTTTTATCAAATGGTAATTTTAAATCTGCTTCAACTGTTATTACTGGTTTTATTGATAGATTTAGCGTTGAAAATAGTATTTATTGGGGTTTGATGTTGGCTTGTTTAACTTTAGGAATAGTATTTTATTTTATAGGTCGTGGTAAAGGTTGAATAAAATAATTGAATTTTTTGAAAGCTTTGCTGAAGGTGTAGATTCTATTGTTGATTTTGTAGTCACTTTATTTACGTCTTTTGTTCGTTTTTTAACGTCATTACCTGCTTTTATTCAAATACTTAATAATACTTTATTTACAATACCATCTACATTAGTTATTTTTGTATCTTTATCTATTACAATATCCATTATATTTTTAATAATTAATCGAGGTAGTTCAAAATGATTGAGAAGTCAATAGATTTCTTTTTTAATACAATTAAATGGGTTTTCAATGATTTTTTACAAAGAATTAGAATTTTTGGTGTACCTTTAATTTATTATTTTTTAGTTTTAACTATTGTTGCTATTGTGTTTATGGGTCTTATTAATTCTGCTAAAATATCTCGTTTACCGTTTTCACGTAAAAAGGGGAGAGGACCTAATAAAAAGTAAGGTTTACCCTTTAATTAAGGTTTCCGAGCTTAATTAAGGTTTACCCAATTTGGAGTTATAATTTATGAAAAAAATATTTTGTTTGTTAATTGTTGTTATAACGTTGTTTGTTTCATGTTGTTGTGTTTCAGCTGCTGAAATTTCACCTGGTAGTATTAATCAAGAGGCTTTAGATTATTTAACTGGTTGTGTCAAAAAACTTGAGCCTAACACTGATTATTTTTTATATCGTGTTAATGATACAGACGCATGTTTAATTTATTCAAATGATTTATATTTTGACTCTACTGAAAATGTAGTAGGGGGTAGTAATGTAACAAAGATTTCTTATACATTTGATACTTTAAAGAATTGTTATGTTACTACTTTTGAAGATAATTTATCTTCATTTCAATTAAATTCTGTTATATATTCTGTTGCTTATTCTTCTTTAGGACATTGGTCTACAGTTGAAGATAAGAACACATCAATTTTAACTTATATTTTATGGACTTTAGTTTTATTACTTTTATTATTTGTTGGTTTTAAATTTTTCCGCAATCGAAGGAGTTATATTAAGTTATGATAACATCTTTAATTGAATTTATAAACGGTGTTATAGATTATCCACCTCAATTTGAATTTCTTTTATATTTGGGCGCCACAGCTTTAATGCTGTTACTTATAGTATTATCTGTCGATTTTTTTGCTGGCATATTTTTTGCAATATTTCAACGTAAACGATAGAGGAAAGGAGAAAATATAATGGAGAATATTACAAGCTTAGAAAATTTGACTACAGCGTTTACCTTTGTTACTACTTGTATGACTTCTATGGTCACAATTATTCTTGGTAATCCTGTATTTCTTATTCCGGTTGGCATTTATGTTGCCGGTGCTGCTATTGGTCTTTGTGGCCGTCTTATTGGCAGATAATTTAACTTTTCTGCACCTTTGGCGAGCTTGCTCGCCAGGGTGCTTTTAAGGTGATTTTATGTTAAAGATTTTTATTGATTTTTTGGTTTATTTAATTACATATTATGAATTTTTAATTATTTTGGCTTTAATCGTTGCCTTATGTGTTATTTTACTTATTAATAAAATATTTAGTTTTTAGGAGTTTTAAAAATGAAAGCTTTAATACCTTTGTTGTTAATGATTGTTATGTGCTTGTTGGCTGGTAAGCCTGGATTAATTCTTTTGGCATATATTTTTTGTTTCTTTGTTTTTGGTATATGTATATTCTTTTTATTCAGATATCTTTCGTCAAAGTTTCCAAAATTGCTTGAACTGTTTAAACGTCAAAATAAAGGTGATAAATAATGGTTACAGGTTATTTTGGTCTTCCCGGTAGTGGTAAGACTACTTTTTTAACTATGTTAGCTCAAAAAGAGTTAAAACTCATAGCAAAAGGGAAGAGCAAGTATAAATACGTTTATACAAATTTTTATTGTCAAGGTTGTTATAAGTTTGAGTATGAAAATTTAGGTAGATTTTTATTTACTGATGCATTAATTTTGATTGACGAAATTACTCTTGAGGCTGATTCGCGTGACTTTAAACAGTTTTCTCGTGAAAAGAAATATTTTTTCTTAATGCATAGGCATTATAATTGTGATATTATTTATTTTAGTCAACATTATGATAACGTTGATAAAAAGATACGTGATATTACTTATGATTTATTTTTTGTTCGTGCATGTAGGTTTCAATGGTTGCCATTTTCTACGGCTACTCGTATATTCAGAACGTTGGATATATGTGAGCAGACACATGAAATAGTTAATGGTTATCGTTTTCCTAATATTTTTGATACTTTGTTTGGTAGCGTAAAGCAAATTTGTTTTAGACCACGTTGGTATAAATATTTTGATACTTATGAGGCTAATCGTAATTTATCGACGTTTTGTAATTTCTTATGGAATGAATAATTAAGGTATCCGAACTTAACTAACGTTTACCCATTAATTGAGGTGTTATACTATGACAACTAAAGATAGAATTATTTTGTATGTTTACAACAAAACAAATACTCTTGAAAAAGAAAAGGAAGAAATGCGTAATACTTTAAGGTATAAGCCTATCGATAGTCTTGATATGTATGAGATTATGAGGGAAGATATACGTTTGCAATGTTGGAATGAATTTCTTGAAGAACTTGTTGCTTTAGTAGTACATTGTAAAAACGATAACAATTATACAAAATGAATATTTTGTATAATTTAGGGAGGGGCAAAAACCTAATGATTACGCTAACAAGCGATTTTTACCTAATATTAGCCATTTAACAATATGTATTTAACTTACTATTAATTGTCATCCATTATTTATAAATACAGCTTAATTATCAACACATAATTTTGTAATTCAAATTTTTAAACATAAAATTTATAATAACTATCATTGTTTTTGTCTCCTTTATATTTTTATAATGTTTTTTCGGTATTTAATTTGTTTTTCAAAAAATTTCATCTTACCAGTTTTTTTCAGTAATACCTTAGGTCATTTAAAAAATTTCTATTCGATAGGATTTTAGTCCGTAATTTGTATTTTACGAGAATTTATTGTATTAACAATAAATCACTTAATTTTTATACGTTTAGAAGCTTTATAGAATCATCAAAACAATATTACCTATTTTATAATTTGTAATTGTTTTTTTAACCAATATATATTATAATAATTATACAAAATATTTGATTTTTGTTTGTGAAACTGTTTCACGGAGGTGCGTTTTATGAAACGTGAAGTTTTATTATCAGTTTCTCCTGTATTGCGAGAGTTTTTAACTTATAGCGAAACCATTAAAGGAAAATCAGAAAAAACGGTTGAACAATACTACTTGGATTTAACGCTATTCTTCAAATATTTAAAACTTGACAGAGGTTTGACTGACAGCTCTATCCCCTTTTCAGACATAAAAGTTGACGATGTAGGTGTTTCGCTTTTAGAAACGGTTACTATATCTGATTTATATTCCTTTTTAGTATACTGCAAAACCGAGCGTAACAACGGCGCTGCCGCCAGAGCGCGAAAGGTTTCGGCATTACGTGTGTTTTTTAAATACCTATGTAACACAACCCACGCCATAAAGGTTAATCCTGCATCTGAATTAGATGCACCAAAGCTAAAAAAGACGTTGCCAGTACACCTCAGTTTAGAGCAAAGTATTGATCTATTAAAATCTATCGACGGACCGCATAAGGAACGTGATTTTTGTATTATTACCTTATTTTTAAATTGCGGTATGCGATTATCTGAACTTTGTTCCTTAAATTATACCGATATTAAATCTGACGGTTCGTTAAAAATAACCGGTAAAGGTAATAAAGAACGTATCGTTTATCTAAATGACGCATGTATGTTGGCGGTTGAAAATTATATGAAGGTACGACCGACCGACGGTATTCCCGTAAAGGATAAAAATGCTTTATTTATAAGCGCTCACCGTAAGCGTATCAGTAATAAAACCGTGCAGCACATTGTATATTCTATGCTTGATAAAGCAGGTCTTAGCGGCCAGGGCTTTTCGACACATAAGTTAAGACACACAGCAGCCACATTAATGTATCAGCTTGGCGGTGTTGATATTCGAGTTTTAAAGGATATTTTGGGTCACGAAAACCTCGGCACAACACAGATATATACCCACGTTGCAAATAAACAGATTGCCGATGCCTTTGACGCCAACCCACTTTCTCAATTCAAACAAAAACCTTCTAAAAATGAAGATGACGAAAATTAACGGTAGGACATTTTGTCTTACCGTTTTTTTGTACAAACTATGTCAAATTTTAAATTAAATCATAGTATATAAAAGAAACAATGAACTGAGGAATAAATATGCCCTTTGATGCAAGAGAACTATTAGCAAGAATAATTCAATGTGAGGCCGGAGGCGAAGGAGAAATCGGTATGGCGGCGGTAGCTACCGTTGTTATGAACCGTGTTCACGTTGCCGGTGGCGAGTATTTAAGAACCGGTGGCGGTAACCTAAGAAACGTTATATTTCAAGAATACCAGTTTGACTGTGCAAGAACGCAAATTGGCGGTCAATACAACGCTCAAAACATATATAATATGTCACCCGAACCTATTAATTATCAAATAGCAGATTGGGCTTTAGGCGGTAATGTATTAGGCGCTGTCGGTGACTGCTTATGGTATTATAATCCTTTTTCTCCAAACTGCGAATACTATTTCCCACGAAACGGCTCAGGAGTTTATCACACAAGAATTAATCAGCATTGCTTTTACAGACCTACATCTAAATACTGGGAAACCTAAACTCAAATTATGAAAGGTTAGATTTTTATGAATAACATGTGCGGACGAAACAATATGAACGGTAATATGTACAACGCACAAAATTATGCGTATCAGCCTGCAGGAAACGCTTCACTCACACCACAAAACACTACTACAAACACTTCCGGAATGACCGGAAGTATGATGAATAACTGGTCAGATACAGACTCAGGTTATGTAACACAACCTAATATGCCATCACAATGGCATGACGGCCCAACAACACAGCGAATAAATCAAATACGAAATATGCCAATGAACGATATGAGTATCGGTAGCAACCAAACAATAAGCTTAACACCCGAAACTTTAACAAATACCGACTTTTTACCCGCATACCTAAGCAAACACGTCGGAAAATGGATCAGAGCAGAGTTTTTAATTGGCGGTTTTCTTGAGCAACGTGTCGGCGTATTATTTGAAGTGGGCGCAAGCTATATTATTATTAAATCAATAGAACCCGAAACCTTGGTAGTTTGCGATCTGTTTTCTATCAGATTCGTAACGGTTGTATTAGATAACGACTTTCCTAAATTGATGTCATTTTAAAGAGAAAACCCGTAAGAAACATCTTACGGGTTTAATTATTTATGACTATCTATCATTTCCTTAGCAGAAACAAACAGATTATCGGTAATATCTGTACCTGACATAATACGGGCAATTTCGTTAACACGCTCATCACCGACAACATTTACTACATCAGTAAATGTATTACCGTTTGAAACAGACTTGCTGATAAGTAAATGACTGTCTGCCGCACTCGCTATCTGTGCAAGATGCGTTACGCAAATTACTTGATATGTTTCAGATAAGCTTTTCATTTGCCTTCCGACTTTATCAGCCGCCTTACCGCTTATACCAGTATCAATTTCGTCAAAAATCAGCGTTTTTGCGTCGTTTATATTCGACATAACACTCTTAATTGCCAACATTATTCGTGAAAGTTCGCCGCCCGACGCAATTTTAGACAAAGGTTTTGACTCTTGGCCAATATTAGCTGAAATTAAAAATTCAACATTATCGCAACCGTTCAAGGTATAAATACCTTCTTGAAAATCTGCCATAAAGGTAACCTTGGGCATTTCCAAATACTTTAAAACATCACAAATTTTTTCGGAAAATTGTTTAGCAGTTTGTTTTCTACATTCGGTTAAAACTGCTGCTTTTTCGATAAGTTCATCCTCTAAAGCATCTGATTTTTCCTCAAGCTCTAAAACAAGAGTATCACAGTTGATTATATTTTCAATTTCCGTCTTGGCTGATTGTAGATATTCAAGTATTTTCTCTTCACTTCCGCCGTATTTACGCACAAGAGAATTTAACACATCAATCCTCTGTTCGCACTTGTCTAACTCTCCAACGTCAAATGAAACACTATCACAATATTCTCTTATCTGCATGGCAATATCATCAAGCTCTGATGACAGCTCAGTCATTTTTTCAGAAACCTTTGTACCGTTGGGTAAAACGCTTGATATAGGCCCGAACAAATTAAAAGCTTGAGCCGCAAGTGTTATTGAACCTGAATTTTCATCATCACCTGCAAGTAAATCATAACAGCCTTGCAAAGCAACCTTTAGTTTTTCTGAATTTTTGATAATTTCTCTGCGTTTAATAAGCTCATCAAGTTCACCAACAGTAACATTCGCTGCTTCAATTTCATTAATTTGAAACTTTAAAAGCTCAGTTCTTCTTTGCTTTTCGTTTTCGTCGGTTTTTAAAGATTTCAACTTCTTTTTTACATCTTTTAATCTACTGTAGCAATCCTTATATACGGAAATTTTATCGTTATAATTTCCGAAGCTATCAATAAAACCGCAATGATTTTCAGGATTAAGCAAGGCCTGATTATCGTGTTGACCGTGGATGTTTACAAGCTTAAAACCGATTTCCTTCAAAACCGAAACGTTAACACTCACACCATTGATTTTACATACATTTTTACCGTCAGCATTAATAACACGTGTGATAATGAGTGTATCATCATCAAAAGAAACACCATACTCTGACAACAATTCTTTAACACTAATATCAACATCGTCAAACAAAGCGGTAACAGTAGCTTTTGAGCAACCCGACCTAATGAGCTCTTTTGAGGTTCTTTGGCCTGTTACGGCATTTATTGCATCAATTATAATTGACTTACCGGCTCCTGTTTCACCGGTCAAAACATTAAAGCCGCTGTCAAATTCAATATTACATTTTTCAATTATTGCTATATTTTCAATGTTCAGTGACTTTAGCATAATTTACCTCTATTTGATTAATTCTTTAATCATTTTAGTAAGCTCGGCGGCATCACCCTCGGAACGTACTATCACTAATATGGTATCGTCACCGGCTAAGGTTCCCAACACATTAGAACATTCCATCATATCAAGCGATGCACAAGCACCCTGTGCCATACCGGAATGACACTTTATGACAACATTATTAATAGCAAAATCAACCGAAATAACCGAATGTGCAAAAATATCACGATATTGAAAATTTCTACCAGAAGAAGTGTTTTTGTTACTTGCGGCGTAACGGTAAATACCGTTTGCATCTAAGACCTTAACAATTCTTAATTCCTTAATATCACGCGAAACAGTTGCCTGTGTGACATCAAAGCCTGATGAAACTAATGCCTTCTGCAGCTCATCCTGCGTTTCTATAGCGTTCTTTTCAATAAGCTCTAAAAGTTTGTTTTGGCGTTCTTTTTTCATATTTTCAACCCCTTATTCGTTGCACATTTTCTTTGAAAAAACTTTATATACAGACATTTTATTTAACTTAATAAACTTTGCCTTAACATTAGCTATACTTAATTTTACAACACAATTATTGTCAAAAGTAAAACCGTTTCTACCATCTGCCGAAAGATTAACACTGTCATTTTTATCGTTAAAAAGCGTAATGGTTACGGATGTGCCATCATTGATTACCATAGACCTGTTAAGCAAAGTATGTGGACAAACGGGTGTCAAAATCATACAGTTTAATGAAGGGTCGATTATCGGCCCGCCTGCAGACATTGAATATGCAGTAGAACCCGTCGGCGTTGCCGCAATCAAACCGTCAGCTTTATAAGAAATAACATCATTATCAATAGAAAGCTTAAAGTTAATCATATTAATATGCATTGATTTTGCTAAAACAAAATCATTTAAGCACAAAACCGAGTCACACAAGCTGCCGTCAACAAACTTTTCAGCTTTTAGCATTATGCGGTTTTCAACAATATAATCACCTGAAAATAATTTATATAAATCATCTAAATTTCCAGCATCAATACTTGTCAAATATCCAAGCTTACCTGCATTAATACCAAGTACAGGTAGATTAAACATAGCCGCAATTTTTGCGACCTTTATCATAGTACCGTCGCCACCAACCGAAATAACTACATCAACATTCTTAAAATACTCATCAAGATTATCATTATTTAGGATAAATTCAAAATCAAGTTGTGTTACTGCAGCAGACTTTTTTTCTAAAATCTTAACAGCACGGTCGACAGTATTTTTACCGGTTAAATTTTCAGAGTTATAAACAATTAAAATGTTCATAAATTCACCTCCGATAATTATTTATCAAGCTCCAAATGTGATTTATTAACTATATTTTCAGCCGTTTCGCCCGATAAATTTTCTGAAATTTCACTTTTTTGTATGTAAATCAAATATTCAATATTACCCTCAGGACCTTTAATGGGTGAAAAGTCAAGACCTAATACAGAAAAACCGTTAAATAAAACCATATCTATAATTTTTTGAACGGTTTCGATATGGATTTTTTTATCTCGTACAACGCCTTTTTTACCAACGTTTTCTTTACCTGCTTCGAACTGTGGTTTTATTAAGCAAACCGCTCTTCCCTCTTCTGACAACAAAGTTTTCATAACAGGAACTATTAACGATAAAGAGATAAAAGAAACATCCACCGAAGCAAAATCTAATTCATCAGGAACTTGTTCTTTGGTAACGTATCTGAAATTTGTCCTTTCAAGATTTACAACTCTTTCATCAGTACGCAGCTTCCAAGCAAGTTGACCGTAACCGACGTCAATAGCATAAACCTTTTTAGCTCCATTTTGAAGCATACAGTCAGAAAAACCGCCGGTTGAGGCACCAATATCGGCGCAAATATAACCGTCAAGCTTTAAATCAAAGGAACTTATAGCTTTTTCAAGCTTTAAGCCTCCCCTGCTGACATATTTTAACGGATTACTCCTAACCTCAATAACGTCGTCGGCTTTAACCGTCATACCGGCCTTATCAGCCTTCTGATTATTAACATAAACAACGCCTGCCATTATTAAGGTTTTGGCTTTTTCCCTGCTTTCGCAAAAACCTTGTTCAAAAACGGCACTATCTAACCTTTTTTTATCTGTCAATTAAATTACCTCTTTGATTAATTTAACAATCGATTCAGTATCCAAAGAATACACTTTTCTTTGATTTTGAACCTTTGCGTGTTTAACAAAACCGTCAATAGCGTGTGGATAATAGTTACCTTTATAGCCTTTAGACAGCAAACAAAAGCCAACACGCTCGGCAACACCGCCGTTTTTAACACCTTCCTCGAAGAAGAAAATATTATCGTATTTTACAAGTGTTTCAAACAAAGTATCAGATAAAGGATTTAAAACATTAAGTTTGACTACTGTTATCTCTTTACCCTGTTTATCAAGTATTGTTTTAGCGTTAAAAGCTTCAGCAAAGGTCGTACCGTAAGTAACCACAGCAGTTTTGGATGAACCGAAAACCGAAAATTCACCACTAAAATCGAAATTGCTAATCACTTCATACTCGCAGCCTTTAGGATAACGGATAACGGCTACTCCCTGCGGATTTTCAAGTCTGTTTTTCAAAATGGTACACAGTTCATTATAGGTTGAAGGTGAATATATTTTTACGTTGGGAACAGTTGACAAAAAAGCCACATCAAAAAGACCTTGATGTGTTTCACCATCATCACCAACAAAGCCTGCACGGTCAACAGCAAAAGTAACAGGCAAATTAGCAATGGCGACATCGTGTATAATCTGGTCATATCCTCGCTGTAAAAAGGTAGAATAAACCGCAAATACAGGCTTAAATCCTTTTTGTGCCAATCCTGCCGCAAAGGTAACAGCATGTTCCTCCGCAATTCCAACATCGAAAAAGCGTGACTTGAACTGTTGCGAAAAGCCATAAAGACCGGTACCCATAGTCATAGCCGCTGTAATAGCGCAAATTTTATCATCGTTAGCGGCTAATTTGCAAAGTTCTTCACCAAAAACATGAGAAAAATCGGTTTTATTTGTTTTAGTAACACCGTTTTCAACATCAAAGCTGCCAACACCATGGTACAGTCCCGGATTAGTTTCGGCAGGCTTATATCCCTTTCCTTTAACGGTCTTAACATGTATAAGCACCGGTCTGTTCTGCTCTTTAGCTATATTTAAAACATCGGTAAGACTGTCTATATTATGACCGTCAATCGGTCCCATATAGTAAAAGCCTAACGACTCAAAAATGTTACTATCGTAGATAGCATTTTTGAGCATAGCCTTAATTTTAAACACAAAAGAACGCAGTTTTTTACCAATAAACGGTATTTTTAAGAGAAAATTTTCAACGCCTGATTTAAACTTAAAATAACGGCGGCGTGTACGAATTTTACTTAAATGCTTTGATAAAGCTCCACGGTTAGCCGATATTGACATTTTGTTATCGTTTAAAATAACGATAAAATTTTTATCTTTCTTATTTACATTGTTAAAGGCTTCATAAGCCATACCGCCCGTAAGCGCACCATCACCAACAACGGCAACAGAATAATGATTGTTGTTTAACAGTTCGTTAGCTTTAACAACACCATATGCCGACGAAACTGAAGTACTGCTGTGTCCCGAAACAAAAGAATCGTGTTGGCTCTCATCAGGACGCATAAAGCCGGACAAACCGCCTTCGGTACGGATAGAACAAAAATCATTATATCGTCCTGTAAGCAGTTTATGGGTATAACACTGATGACCGACATCAAACAAAATAAGGTCATCAGGCGAATTGAACACCTTGTGTAATGCAACGGTAAGTTCAACCGTTCCTAAGTTTGCAGCCAAATGACCACCGTTTTTAGAAACCGTGTTAATTATACAGTCGCGTATTTCATCACATAAAACAAGCGTTTCTTCATTATTCAGTTTTTTAACATCTAAAGGACCTTCAATCCTATTTAAAAAACTATAATTCATAAACAATCCCTAACAATTATTTTTTTCGTTGTGCTAACTCCAACGCGAAGTTTTTAAGTCCTTCGGCAGACTCTCCAAAGCAATCAAGACATTTTATTGCCTCAGCAGTTAATCTATCAACCTCTGCTTGTGCTTTTTCAAGCCCAACATAAGATACATAGGTGGATTTATTTGCTTCACTGTCACTGCCTATCGGTTTTCCTAAAACCTCACTTGTGCTTGTAATATCAAGAATATCGTCCATTATCTGAAATGCTAAGCCTAAATTTTCGGCAAATTTAGCAGCAGCATTGATTTGGTCATCATCAGCTTTGCCGATAATACAACCGATTTTAGCAGCCGCAACCAACAACGCACCTGTTTTTAACCTATACATTTCTAAAACTGACGGAAGGGGTGCTTTAATATTTTCATATTTTAAATCAATGACCTGACCGCCTATCATGCCGTTAATTCCCGCGCATTCAGCTAAAACCTTTGCAGCCTTTAAAACGGCATTTGCATCGACATCTTTGGTAGATAATGCGATATTAAACGCTTCGGTAAGTAATGCATCACCGGCAAGCAAAGCCGTCGACTCACCAAACGCTATATGGCAGGATGGCTTACCTCGGCGAAAATCGTCGTTATCCATACACGGAAGGTCGTCATGTATCAAAGAGTACGTGTGTATCATTTCGAGCGCACAGGCAAAATTTAAAGCCTTTTCAGGCACATTGCCGCTTACTCTCGTAAACTCCATCATCAAGCACGGTCTGATTCTTTTACCACCTGCAGACAAGCTATATAAAACTGCATCATTAAGACTACTGTATTCGCTATTTTTATTTGCAAAAATGTCTGCAAACGAATTTTCAATTAAAGGAATATAATTTTCAAACATTTACACACCTATTATTCACTATAATCAGAAAGTTTTTCAATTTTTTGTTTGGCATCCTCAAGCTGTTTTTTACACTTTGCCGAAAGCTCGGTGCCTTTTGAAAAAAGCTCAATAGATTCGTCTAAACTGCAATCACCGGATTCAAGCTTTTGAACAATCTTTTCAAGCTCTGCTAAATTATTTTCAAATGAATTACTCATATCAAGCATTCCTTTCAACACTTTTAACAACACATTCTGCTTTGCCATCTGACAAAATCAAGTCTAATGAATCGTTCTCTGATAAGCTATCAACAGTTTTAACTGCTTTGCCGTCTTTTTCGGCAATAGCGTAACCTCTTAACAAAGTCTTAGCAGGATTTAAAGCATCCAATTTAGAAGTAAAATTGATTAATTTAACTGAGGTTTCAGAATAAACATTTGAAAAACTGTTGGTAAGCTTTGAATAGAGGTTATCAAGCCTTATCGACAGCATTTCGGTAAAGTAATTCTTATCACATATAACCTTACTTTTCGATAAAATGTTGTAGACCTCAACGCCGCGATTATATTTAGAAAACATAGCGTTATATGCTCTGTCGTTCAACGATTTAATGTTTAAAACAAATTCGTTAATATCTGGCACAGCCAATTCTGCCGCAGCAGACGGTGTAGGAGCACGAAGGTCTGCTGCAAAGTCACAAATCGTAAAATCTGTTTCGTGGCCTACAGCCGAAATTACAGGGATATTAGAGGCATATATGTTACGTGCAAGTTGTTCATCATTAAAACACCACAAATCCTCAACCGAGCCACCACCGCGACCGACAATTATCAAATCACAATCGGTACAGTTGTTTACGTCATTTATTGCCTTGATAATCTGATTTGCGGCCAAATCACCCTGAACGGAAACAGGACACAAAACAACCGACGCTATCGGCCATCTACGTTCCAAAATCGTTAGCATATCGTGAACAGCAGCACCCGTTGCAGACGTAATAACAGCAATTTTTTTAGGGAACTTTGGTAAAGGACGATTGTTGTTAAAAACACCTTCTTTTAAAAGCTTTTCCTTTAACTGTTGAAAAGCCAAAGCAATACTACCGGCACCATCAGGTTGAAGCTCGGTAATATAAAGCTGATACTGTCCCTCTTTCTCGTAAACGCTTATATATCCACGACATATTACCTTCATACCGTCTTGTGGCAAAAACTTTAAATTTACGGCGTTGCTTTTGAACATTACCGAACGAACAGCAGCGCCCTCATCTTTTAAAGAAAAATAAATATGACCGCTAAACGAATTGATTTTCAGATTTGAAATTTCACCACTGACAAAAACGTTTTTAAGGTTATTATCATCGTCTAATATCGAACGGATGTACTTATTAAGTTGTGAAACAGTAATCAAAGTACCGTTCAAATAAATCACACCTTAAATCAAATTGTTTTGACTATTGTACCAAGAACACCATTTACAAAGGATGCATCATCCTTGGTTGAATACTTTTTGCAAAGCTCGACCGCCTCGTCGATAGAAACCGCAGTAGGAATGTCATCAATATAAAGAATTTCAAAAACGGCAAGGCGCAACAACGATAACGAAACCTTAGAAATTCTGCTAATAGTCCATCCGGTAAGGTTTTTAGAGATTAACTCGTCAATCTTCTCAATATTATCAAAAGTACCTGCAACGGCTGAAACCACATAACCGTCACCGTCTTCTAAAAAATCTCTGCTTTCCTTTGCAAGCGAAATCAACTCATCAACATCATATTGATTAAAGTTTTTTTCAAAAATCAAAATAAATGCCTGTTCTCTTGCTTCTTTTCTTGTCATAGCTAACACCACCAACAAATATTCATTTGTATGTATTTTTATTCATTTTATATAATACTACAATATAATCTATATTTCAAGATTATAATTGACGATTACTTGACAAAAAGATTAAATTAATGTATATTTTTCATATAAAATTTGTGGAGTTGAAAACAAGTGTCTACTAAATTCAGAAACAGTTTTTTCGGTTTTAATAAAGAAGACGTACTCACCTACGTTGTTTCTACCAGAGAAAAAGAAAATACTCTCTCAACAAAAAACGAGGCTTTGTCTAAAGAATTAGATAAAGTCAAGACACTCTATGCAGAGCTTTTAGATAACTTTAACGAACTTAACGATAAATACAATTTAGCTCAAGATGAGTTAACCGATTACAGAAACCGTGAAGAATCGCTTACAAGAATAAGTGAAGGTATCGGCAAGCTATACTTGGTTGCTCAAACTAACGCTAAAACTATTATAAATTCCGCAAAAGAAAACGTCGAAATTTCCTCAAAAGCTGTTGACAATAATTTGGAAATGGCAAGCGCAGCTCAGACAGATTTTGACGAAATTAATGCATCTTTAAACGAAAAAGCTAAGGCATTCACGGAAGAAATCAATATGCTTCGTGCAAGACTTGATGAAACTAAAGCTACTATTGAAAAAAACACCTCGGTTATAGAAAAATCCGAGACTCAACTTGATACACTTATTGAAACCGTTGAAATGGAAGTTTCTAAATGAAAGCCTTATACATAAACACCTCTGACTTCCCTGCTGCAGCTAACGACATAAATGCAGGTGATAAAGTTTATCTTTCGGGCACTGTGTATACCGCACGTGATGCTGCACATAAAAGAATAATCGAATGTATAAATAATAATTCTTCCTTGCCATTTGATTTGAACGGCGCAACCATTTACTATGCAGGACCTACGCCTACACCTGAAGGCTTGACCATCGGTAGTTGCGGTCCAACCACTTCCGGCAGAATGGACTGTTTTACTCCTACCCTGCTTGATTTAGGTCTTGCTTGTATGATCGGTAAAGGCGAACGAAATGTGGCGGTTTGTAATTCTATAATAAAAAATAAGGCCGTTTACCTGTGTGCCATCGGCGGCGCAGGTGCGTTAGCTTCAAAGTGCATCACAGCTTGTGAGGTAATAGCTTTTAATGACCTTGGATGTGAATCGGTCAAAAAACTTGAATTTAAGGATTTTCCCCTAATTGCAGCTATTGACTGCCATGGCGGTAATCTTTTTAAAACAGAATAAAAAATAACTTGACATATTGAAGTTTTAAATCTATAATATTTCGTGTTGTGTGATGTGAATTTTTACGGTCACATTAACGAAAGACATATCGAATCGGGGCGCCTCGTTCGGTAAAATTTTAATATTACGTTATACTCCTTCGGGAGTTTAACATATACGGAGACGTATCGAAGTGGTCATAACGGGGCTGACTCGAAATCAGTTAGGGAGCAATCCCCCGCGAGTTCGAATCTCGCCGTCTCCGCCAAATAAACGGAAATCATGACGTAAGGTATGGTTTCCGTTTATTCTTTTAGTATAGCGAGATTCGAAAAGACCGGTTTGGCGTATGTCAAATTGCGACCTTTCGGTGAACGGTCGCAAAGGTCGGGTGCGTGCCACAGCGACAGCGAGTGGGCGAATCTCGCCGTCTCCGCCAAATAAACGGAAATCGTGTCGTAAGGTATGGTTTCCGTTTTTATTTAACAGAATTCTACCTAACAAATATTTTTATTAATGTAAAAAGTAATCAAAAAAAGCAGTAGGGGTTTCCCCTACTGCTTTTAATATTTAATTATTCTTCAACTATATCGTCAGGAGTAAGAGTGACAAGCTGATTGCCTTCGGGATTTTTCTTTCTGTAAAGTGCCATACTGATATACAAAAAAGCACCAACAGCACAGAAAATAACAAACGCAATCCAACCGCCCATATCCATCATCATACAAGAGCCGATAATTACCCAAAGAGAAATCAACATTCCCAATATAAAGAGTAATGTACCACAAGGAACCTTATAAGGACGTTTCCACTCAGGATGCTTAACACGCAAAACCAAAGCAGAAAGACAGCACATGAAATAAACTATACCTGCGGCTACGTTAGACATAGCATATACAAATGATACCCAGCTGTCACCGCTTCCTGCAGTAAAGATACAGAAAAATACAGTAAAGAGGAAAACGATTGTATTGGCTAATACAGGCTGTCCGTGTTTGTTAACCTTTGCAAAAGCACGAGGCAACTGATTCATTTCGGCAGCACCGTAAAGGACACGGGCAGATGAGGTCCAGAAGCCCATCAATGTTGTAAAAGCGTGGAGAACACCAGAAATAACGGCTATGTAGCCAAAAATAGGCATCATTTTATACATTGCAATAAGTTCAGGCTCGGGCATACTCATTTTAGCAATTACGTCATACGGAGCCATACCACCGATTGCAAGAACTACAACTAAATACAATGCAGCAGGAACTATCAAAGCAGAAAGAATAACCTTCCACATTTTTGAACGTGGGAAATTGGTTTCCTCAATCATAGTGGGAGTCATCTCAAAACCAATGAATTTCAAAGAGAAAGCTGCCATTGCCAAGAAG
The DNA here is from genome assembly GCA_045648145.1 of Acutalibacteraceae bacterium. Taxonomy (GTDB): domain Bacteria; phylum Bacillota; class Clostridia; order Oscillospirales; family Acutalibacteraceae; genus UMGS172. The sequence continues at coordinate 57,719 of JAZRNK010000026.1, forward strand.
ATACCACCAAAGCCTGCGGGGAATAATCCGCCTTTAAGTCCTTCTTTAGCACCGTCTTCTGAAACGGCAGTAAGATTTGCTATATCCCAATGACCACTCAAGAATAAAGCGGCAGAAACAAGCAATGACATAACAATCATCGCAAAAAAGAATATGTTAGCAAGCTTGCCGAGAATATCAATGTTAAAGTTAGAAATAATGTACCAAATAAGAGCAGTACCGATAGCAACCAAAGCCTTAGCAACAGGCGGAATTACTAAATTCGGGAAGAAATGACCAGCTGCTGTAATGAAAATAAAAGCCATCATAGCAGGTTCAACAACCTGTACTAAAAACATCATCCATTGAGTAACAAATCCTACCTTATGGTTAAAAGCATTGGTAGTCCATACGTCAACAGAACCTGCAAAAGGAAGCATACCGGTCAGCTCTGCAAAGGTTAAACCAACAGGAATTAAAAACAATGCTAAAATCGGGAAAATAAATGCTGCACCAGCACCGGTCAAACCAAACCAGGTCGGAGCTTCTGCTAACCAGCCGCCTATAACGGCACCTGAAGCAATAGCAATCATTGAAATAAAACTAAGATTTCTTTTTAATTTATTTTGTGACATACCATTTTTCCTCTCTGTTATTTAATTGCATTAAGCAATTCTTCGGTATTAATAACGTGACAATAAATATTGTTAAGAATTTCAAGCTCGTTGTCTTGAATTTTTTGTGTAGATGCCATACAAGCATCTTCAATAAGCCAAACCTTAAAGCTCTCGTCAGCAAGGCTTCTTACAGTGCCTGAAACACACTGGTCAGTAAGAACACCGGTGCATACAACGGTATCAATACCCATATTTTGAAACCAAAGACGAAGCGGAGTACCTGCAAGAGCACTGTCCGTAGTTTTCGTAACTACAATTTCATCATCAAGCGGTGCAAGTTCGGGCACTATTTCGGCAGACGGAGTACCGGGTGGAAGCAAAAGCTCATTATAACCGGTTGCTTTCTGGTCGAGTGAACGGTCAGCACCGTTTTTCTTTTGACATTGAATTTTAGCAAAGGCTACCTCTATACCCTTCTCACGAAAGGCTTTAAGTATCTTTTGGTTGTTGGGCACTACAACATCATCAATTTTTTTGTAGAAAGGCTCCCAACGTTCGATTTCTTTCTTCTCTGCTTCTGTAGGATTAACATAACTGGGACGTGTAATAAACACGTGCTGCATATCAATTACCAACAGAGCAGTTTTTTTGGGGTCAATAATAATTTCACCCATGTCCATATCATTCTCATAATAGAATGATACGTGGCGGTCATTAACGCGCATAACTATCCTCCTAAAATTTTTTTGTCAAAAATAAAAGAGTCGGTTAAAAAGCCGACTCTCAAAAGCAACAAAAAAATAATCCTTTGTCCTTTTGCCTGAGAGAGTTTAGCCCCTTCGGCACTCAATTCAATGAGATTCTCCAAAGTTTATCAATTGACATTGCTATTATATTATAATTTGCAACAAATTACAAGTACTTTGTGAAAAAATTAGCAAAAAACTCGTAAAAAAACACCAAGTTATGCTAAAACTTGGTGTTTTTACGCAATTATTCAGTAAAAATTGTAGCAGTTAAAGGTAAATTAGGATTAGAGCCAACGAAAATATCAACCTGACCTTTTTCAACCACATACTGTTCGTCTACGTTGTAAACCTTAAGCTCATTAAAGCCAAGGTTGAAAGTAACAGTTTTAGTTTCGTGCGGTGCGATAAGCACTTTTCTAAAGCCTTTAAGCTCCATACAACGACGGCGGACACTGTTACCGCTACCATGAATATAAAGCTGAACAACCTCTTTGCCTGCTATATCCGATGTGTTTTCAACGGTTACTTTAACTTCGAAATTATTTTTCTCTATTTTAGTCACTTCAATATTTTTATATTCAAAAGTAGAATATGACAAACCGTAGCCAAACGGATATAAAACACGTTCTAAATCGTCTTGATAAGTGCCGTTATACGCGCCGGGTTTTGCATTTTTAATATTACGGGCATATCTGTTATAATAACAAGGTAAACTTGTATCTTTATACGGAAACGACACCGAAAGTTTACCCGACGGATTAACCTTACCGGTGATAACGTCAAACACCGCATCAGCACCTCTAAGACCGGGATAAAAGCAGGTTAATACCGCGTCACATATACTGTCAATTTCAGTCAACTCGTAGGGTCTTCCGCCGACCAATAATGCAATTACAGGTTTACCGGTTTCTTTGAGCATTTTAATAAACTCAACCTGATTACCGGGCAGCTTAATACTTGAAACGTCTCTTCCCTCTCCACAGTCACTAAAATTACGCATGGAAAGTGCGGCACCGGTATTTTTGTCAAACTCAACACCCGCAATGGCACTCGCAGAAGTACCACCAACAGTAACTACAGCCACATCACTGTTTAAAAGAGTTTCTTTTGCTTTCTCAAAGCCGTCAGTACGACGGTTGAACTCCCAACCGTTTGCAAACTGAACGCTCTCAAATCCATTTTCAAATACGTTTTTCAACGTCTTACATTCTTCGGTTTTTTGTAAAGCAGTATAATCGCCCAACAAATGATAAATGTTATCAGCATGGCAACCAAAGAGCGCGACCTTTGATTTAGCTTTTAACGGCAAAATACCATTATTTTTAAGTAAAACTATTGATTCGGTAGCGGCCTCATATGACAGCTTTGCCTGTTCGCCACTCTTTAAATATGCGGCAATTTCGCCATTATCCTCAACATAAGGATTATCAAATAAACCTAACTGGTATTTCTTTTCTAAAATTCTTAAAACCGCTTCGTCAATAAAAGATATGTCAACCTTACCCTTTTCGCAAGCCTCAATTAAGTTAAGGTAGGTGCCGTTATCGGCAAGACTTAAATCAACACCTGCTTTCAAGATGGTGGTAACACCATCAAGCACTTCAAGTCCCAAATTATCGATAGCACGAGGAACACCCCAACCGTCTGATAACACAATACCGTCGAAGCCCAGTTCATCCCTCAAAACATCACGCAAGAGATACTTATTTGCGTGAGCAGGTATGCCGTCAACGGTGTTATATGCCGCCATAAAGACGTCAGCTCCTGCATCAACGGCAGCTTTTGCGCCTGTTAAATGAATATCGTGAAGCTCACGCTTACCAACATTAACCTCGGCAGTGTTTAAACCGCCAAAACCGTCGCCTGTTGCACAAAAATGCTTACAGCAAACAAGCGCATTATACTTTTTAAAGCCTTTGACACCGCTTTTGGTATATTCAGCGCAAAGATACGGGTCTTCAGAAAAAAACTCCTCAGTCCTTCCCCATCTTGGGTCTCTTGCCATATCAAGCATTGTCACGAAAGCCATTTGGTTTGCCGATAGCTGAGTTTCTTTGCCGACCGTTTCCAAAACCTTGCCATAAAGTTCACTATTGAACATACAGCCCATGCCAAGATTGGTAGGAAACATTTCACTTCCCAATGCTTGTAAACCGTGGTTAGCTTCAACCTCTATCAAGGTTGGAATTGCAAGTCTTGAGTTGTCCAATATATATTTTTGCATCTGATTTGCAACTTTTACTCTGTGCTGAGGCTCGATACCCACGCCCCAACCCTTTTTAGTAAATTCATCAGCGCGTAAAATATTACTGATAGCGCCCATCGGACCGTAATTGACAATAAAGTTTTTGAAATCATTATTGAATTCAAAATCATCACCGTTACGCGTAAAGCAACGGTAGCCCGCTACAGTTTGAGACAACTGTGCAACCTTTTCTTTTAAGGTCATTTTGTTCAGTAATTCTTTAGCAAAAACAGTATACTTACTCACAACGCAAAACCTCCTAAAAATTATTCGTAATCAACAACATCAACCCAAGAAAGCAAGAATTCTCTTTCTTCGGGTTTACCCTTTACCGATTGCGAAGCTGCAACAATAGGCAACCACTTTTGAACATACTGCTTTGCAGTATCACTCTTTTTACAGAATATATCAAGGTACTTATTTGCAATATCTTTATCTCCTGAAAGGCAGAACAAAAGATAAGTTCTTGCAACGTCAGCCGAAGCATTACCCTGGGTAACGTGAGCCCAATCGATAATAAACGGCGTTCCGTCATCTCTGATAATAATATTGGAAGGGTTAAAGTCACCATGACAAACCTTGTTGTGCTTGGGCATACCCTCAAGGCGCGTATGAAGCTCATAGCGTGTTGTTGCATCTAAATCCGCAGAGCTTATTTTTCTGTTCATTTTATCCTTTAAACGATTTAATAACGGAGCTTTTTTGGAATGAACATCTAATTGAATATCAACAAAAAGGTTGAGATACTCATCAATTTTTTCAGGATTTTCCTTCATCAGCTGCTCTAATGTTTTACCGGGAATATAGTCAAAAACAATGGCCCACTTACCGTCAATAGTAGTTACTGAATGAATTTTAGGAATGTTTAACCCAATATCCTCAATTCGTGCCTGATTAAGTGCCTCGTTTAAAACGTCGGCTTTGGAATAATCGCTGTCAAAAACCTTGATTACAAGGTCACCGTCACGATAAATGGTCTTGGAAACTCTGTTGGCTATAATATTATCAAATTTCATAAAACAACCTCCATTATTTGCCGTAATATGCATTTAAATACATTTGTTTAATTTCGCTCATTAACGGATAACGCGGATTTGCTCCAGTACACTGGTCATCAAAGGCTTGTTCGGTCATCTCGTCTAATCTTGTAAGGAAATCGTTTTCATCAACGTTATAGTCCTTAATAGTTGCCTTAATACCAACCCTTGCCTTTAAATCATTAATAGCTTTAATTAAATTCTCTAATTTTTCCTCGTTTGTTGTACCACCCAAACCAAGATAATCGGCAACCTCTGCATAGCGAGCCAAAGTATGCGGATGATCATACTGCGAGAAGGTACCCATTTTAGCAGGTGCTTCTGAAGCGTTAAAACGCAAAACTTCTTCAATCATAAGTGCGTTGGCAACACCGTGAGGCAAGTGATGGAAAGCTCCAAGCTTATGGGCCATTGAATGACATACGCCCAAGAAAGCATTAGCAAATGCCATACCTGCAATAGTAGCGGCGTTGGCCATTTTCTCACGAGCTTCAATATCAGTTTGGCCGTTTTCGTAAGCACGCGGTAAATACTCAAAAATAATCTTTAACGCCTTTAAAGCTAAACCATCAGTATAGTCGGTTGCTAACATAGAAGCATAAGCCTCTAATGCGTGAGTAACAGCATCAATACCGGAAGCTGCCGTCAGACCTTTAGGAGCGCTCATATGGAAATCTGTATCAATAATAGCCATATCCGGCAACAGCTCGTAATCGGCAAGAGGATATTTCACACCTGTGTTTTCATCGGTAATAACAGCAAAAGGTGTAACCTCTGAGCCTGTACCTGCAGATGTGGGAATTGCTATAAAATATGCCTTCTCACCCATTTTGGGGAAAGTGTATACGCGCTTTCTTATATCAATAAAGCGCATTGCCATATCCATAAAGTCAACCTCGGGGTGCTCATACATTACCCACATAATTTTTGCAGCGTCCATTGCAGAGCCGCCGCCCAAGGCAATAATACAATCAGGCTTGAATGCCGACATCTGTGCGGCACCCTCTTTTGCGTTGCCTAAGGTCGGATCAGGTTGAACGTTAAAGAAGGTTGTATGCATAATGCCCATTTCATCAAGCTTATCGGTAATAGGCTTGGTATATCCGTTTTCATAAAGGAAGGTGTCGGTTACTATAAATGCCTTCTTTTTACCCATTACGTTCTTTAATTCATCCAATGCAACAGGCAAACATCCCTTTTTAATATAGACCTTTTCAGGTGCACGGAACCAAAGCATATTTTCCCTTCTTTCAGCAACAGTTTTAATATTAATCAGATGCTTTACACCTACGTTTTCGGAAACACTGTTTCCACCCCAAGAGCCGCAGCCTAACGTTAAGGACGGTGCCAACTTAAAGTTATAAAGGTCACCAATACCACCGTGTGATGACGGAGTATTAACAAGAATACGGCAGGTTTTCATTCTATCGGCAAACTGATTTATTTTGTCTTTTTCAGTAACAGCATTAAGATATACGGAAGACGTATGTCCGTAACCGCCATCAGCCACAAGATGCTCAGCCTTTTCAAGTGCTTCATTAAATGAAGCGGCTTTATACATAGCAAGTACGGGTGAAAGCTTTTCGTGAGCAAACTCCTCACTCAATTCAACGCTTTCAACCTCACCGATAAGCACCTTTGTCGTTTCGGGAACCTCAACGCCCGAAAGTGCAGCAATTTTATATGCCGATTGACCAACAATTTTAGCATTTAATGCGCCGTTGATAATAATGGTTTTACGAACCTTATCAAGCTCATCACCTTTAAGGAAATAACAACCTCTGTCGGCAAACTCTTTTTTTACAACATCGTAAATACTATCAAGAACGATAACCGACTGTTCAGATGCGCAAATCATACCGTTATCGAAGGTTTTTGAATGAATAATAGAGTTGACAGCCAACAAAATATCAGCCGAATCGTCAATAATTGCAGGAGTGTTACCGGCACCGACGCCCAAGGCCGGCTTACCACTTGAATATGCAGCTTTAACCATACCGGGACCACCGGTTGCAAGGATAATATCGGCTTCCTTCATTATCATATTAGTCATATCAAGACTAGGAACATCAATCCAATCAATGATACCTTCGGGAGCACCGGCTTTAACGGCTGCCTCTAAAACCAGCTTAGCCGCAGCTATTGTACTGTTCTTTGCTCTCGGATGAGGAGAAATAACGATAGCATTACGTGTTTTAAGCGCTAACAAGCATTTAAAAATAGCGGTTGACGTAGGGTTAGTGGTAGGGATAACCGCGGCGATAACACCTATCGGCTCTGCAATTTTCTTCATGCCAAATGCAGTATCCTCTTCAACAACACCGCAGGTTTTAGTGTCCTTATAAGCGTTATATATGTATTCCGATGCATAGTGGTTTTTAATAACCTTATCTTCAACCACACCCATACCTGTTTCTTCAACAGCAAGCTTTGCTAATTCAATTCTTGCTTTGTTTGCAGCAGATGCGGCAGCTAAAAAGATTTTATCAACCTGAATTTGAGAAAATGTTGCAAACTCTTTCTGCGCAGCTCTAACCTTTGTTAAAGCTTTAGCTAAAGCATCTACATTATCAATAATGTCATAATTTTTGGTACTCATGACCTATCTCCTTTGCTGAAGTTTGTTTGATAACATTATACTAATTTAAAAACGTTTTGTAAAGACAAATACAACAAATAGTTAAAAAATTAACATTCTGACTTATAAAGAAAAGTCTGCCACTAAAAGCGACAGACTTTATGTTTTGAAAATTACTTAAGAGCAGCTTTTGCTTTCTCTGTAAGTGCTGTAAATGCAGCAGCATCTTCAACTGCAAGCTCTGCAAGCATTTTACGGTTAAGCTCAATACCTGCCTTCTTAAGACCATTCATAAATGTAGAGTAGTTCATACCGTTCATTTTTGCAGCAGCAGAAATTCTGGTGATCCAAAGACGACGGAAATCTCTCTTCTTAAGTCTACGTCCAATATAAGCGTAGTTGCCTGACTTCATAACCGCTTCTTTGGCGGTTTTAAAAAGCTTGGACTTTGCGCCAAAATAACCTTTGGCAAGCTTTAATACTTTCTTTCTTCTTTTGCGCGTCATAGTAGCGCCTTTAATACGTGCCATTTCAACAACCTCCGTATAATAATTTAGCGGTTATCCTTATTTATAAGGAATCATCTTTTTGATCTTTGCTACATTTGTTGCATCAGCAACGGTAGTCTTGCGAAGATTTCTCTTACGCTTTGTGGTTTTCTTGTTAAGAATGTGAGATTTGAATGCGTGTGCGCGCTTTACCTTTCCAAGCTTTGTAAGTTTAAAACGCTTTTTAGCACCGCTGTGAGTTTTCATCTTAGGCATGTTTTCTTCCTCCTTAGAAATTTAAAAACTATTTTGCAGGTTTTGGTGCAAGGAACATAAACATATTGCGGCCTTCCATTTTGGCAGGCTTTTCAACAACTGCAAGTTCAGAGCAATACTCGGCAAATCGTGCCATAATTTCAGTACCGATTTCCGGATGACCAAGCTCACGTCCACGAAAACGGATAGATACCTTAACCTTATCTCCGCTTTTGAGGAATTTCTTAGCGTGGTTGCCCTTTGTTTCGAAATCGTGAGTATCAATGCTAAGGCCTAAACGAATTTCCTTAACATCAACAACCTTTTGATTTTTTCTTGCTTCCTTCTCACGCTTTGCCTGTTCAAAGCAATACTTACCGTAGTCCATAATCTTACAGACAGGCGGTGTTGCGTTAGGAGCAATCAAAACCAAATCGAGATCCTTCTCAACAGCTTTGGCAAGAGCATCCTTTGATGTCATAAGACCAAGCTGAGAGCCGTCCGAATCTATAACACGGACTTCTTTTTCTCTGATTTCTTCATTTATTGTAAGTTCCTTATTACTGATGGTCAAACACCTCCGACCTAAAATAACAAATGCACGGACAGAAAAACCATCCGTGCACAATAAGCAAAACCCAACAAGGCTTTATAACCTATTGACCTCTTAAGACGAAACTTTGAGGTGAGGACGGACTGCCCTTCTTTGTTGTCTTGAAGATTATAATACTAAATTACAAATTTGTCAATAGATTTTTTAAAATTATTTTGTTTTTAAATACTCAACGTATTCTTCCATACACATATCAAGTCTAAGCATTTCTTTGGCATGTTCAACACCTACGTAACGGTAATGCCAAGGCTCGTATATGATTTTTGTAATATGTTGCTTATCCTTGGGATAACGCATAATAAAACCATAATCTGCGGCGTTTTGCTGCAGCCATTTGAAAGCATTAGTGTTTTCAAACGATTCTTCAACAGAGTTAATATCAACAGCTAATCCTAAATGATGCTCACTTGTTCCGGGTACTGCAACTATAGTTGCGGCAACCTTTTTGGCTTCTTCCCTGCTTAAACTACTATCCTCGTTCATACAACGATTAACACGATTGTTATAAAGTGTATTCTGATAAGAATAGGTTCTGTAAGCAGAAACCGAAACCAAAGAAATCTCATCATCCAAAGCAGCCTGACACATCTCATTGAATTTATCAACAATTCGACTATCGAGGTATTTACTCGAATCGGCACCACTGGTAAACCTTGAGTTAATTTTTGCTTTGTCAACACTGTTTATAAAATTGTTATCAACACTATTATCAGGATTTACAAGCTTTAAATACCATTTATTCAATTCTTCGGCAGCGGAATTAGACTGAACCTGAGAAGAACTGTTAACTGAAGTCGTTGACGAAGCAGTGTTCTCTTGAGAAGAAACACTGTTGTTCTGTGACGATGTATTGTCAGAAGAAACGTCATTACCGTCAAGCAGCTTATTGTATTTAATGCTTGTTACAATCAAAGCAATAATCAAAGCGAGTATTATAAACCATTGAACTAAAATGATTATACTTTTAACCAAACCTTTTTTACTGCGCCTTGATTTTCTGGGAGTATAACGTCTATTTCCGTTACCGTCCATTAAATCACCCTGACTCTGATGGTTTCATCCATATCTGCTATTGCCTTTGCGATAGCGTCAACTTTAGCAGCATCCTTTTCATCAATATCCAGCATAGTATATGCGTTGTCTTTTTTAGATTTGTTAAGCATATGAGTAATATTGATATTAGCATCCGAAACAATGCTGGAAATTTTAGAAATAACTGCGGGAACATTTTTGTGAATTACACAGATACGTGCGTCGCCGCTCTTAGGCATAGAAACGTTAGGCATATTAACCGAGTTAACGATATTACCATTCTCGATGTAGTCAATAAGCTCTGCGGCAGCCATCTTAGCACAGTTATCCTCAGATTCAGGAGTAGATGCGCCAAGGTGAGGAATGCAAACAACACCGTCAGCGCCAATAATATCATCCGACGGGAAATCGGTTACGTAAGCCGACATTTTGCCTTCATCCAATGCAGCAAGAACATCTGCAGAGTTGACGAGGTCACCTCTTGCAAAGTTAAGGATACGAACGCCGTCCTTCATCTTTGCAATAGTTTCCTTGTTAATAAAGCCTTTAGTGTCGGGAGTAAGCGGAACGTGGAGAGAAATGTAATCACACTTTTCGTAGATTTCATTCAACTCAATAGCGTGAATAGCATTATGTGTCAAATTCCAAGCAGAGTTTACAGACAAGAACGGATCGTAGCCGTAAACCTTCATTCCAAGAGCGTTAGCGGCGTTTGCAACAAGAACACCTATTGCACCAAGACCAATAATACCAATGCTCTTACCCTTAATTTCGGGACCTACAAAAGCGCCCTTGCCTTTTTCTACCATTTTACCGACTTCATCGCCGTTACCCTTAAGGCTCTCTGCCCATTTAATAGCAGGAATAACACGACGTGAACAAAGAAGTAAACCGGCAATAACTAGCTCTTTAACTGCGTTAGCATTTGCACCGGGAGTGTTAAATACAACGATACCTTCATCAGCACAACGGTCAACAGGAATATTGTTGGTACCTGCACCGGCACGTGCAATGGCAAGTAAGGTTTCAGGGAATTGGACATCGTGTAATGCAGCAGAACGAACAATAGCGCCAACGGGGTTTTCTACCTCGTCTCCACAGGTATACATAGTTGCGTCAAACTCATCGAGACCGATTTTAGAAATTTTGTTGTAAGTTTTAATATTATACATAATAATCATCCTCCAAATGAAAACTTTAACTCTTATTATATATTATATGATTGTTTTGTCAAGGGGTTTGTTAAATTTTAAACAATATTTTATTTAAAAACATTTAATTTTACAAAATTATTGTTAAAAAAATATCAATATTATATTTGTCCTTTGAGCAACTCAAAATATTCAAAAACTTCAGAAATCATTTTTTCTAAAGTTGCATCAATATCTTCGACACGTTTTTCGGTTACAACAGAAAGCACTTCAGACTTAAAAACCTCTGTCCTACCCAAAGAAAGATTAACCAAATCTTTTGAGTTGATATTGTCTAATAATGCGAACTCCTCGCACAAGTCAGCGCATTTAAGTACTACCTTACCTATTGCGGCAGCAGCTTTATCAACATCCGAACCGTAATTTGTAACTTTGTTTGTGGTCTTAATTTGAGTTTCTTGAACAGGTATAAATTCTTCATTTACAAAGGTTTCCAAGGCTTCCTGTTCTATAACATCAATCGATTTGACAACAGTCACCTCATTATTATTAACACTATTAATCTGAGCCTTTAGATTTTCAATTTCTATATTCAAAGCAGCAACCTTAAAATTAAGTTCTTCAATAGTTGCATCTTTGCGGCTTATGCATTCAGACAAGGTTTTGTTATCATTATACAATTCATCATTTATACTCAGTAGTTTTTTGGTTTCTTCAATTAAATGTTTTTTTCTCATACGCTAACCCCCTAATATATGAATTATATAATAAAAAACTCGTTAATTCAATACATAAATAACTTGTTTATTTCAAACGGGTGTAGTATAATGTAAAAAAATAAAGGAGGTAATGTTATGGAATTTGATGCTATGAACGCAGGAGTTAACCCAGGAGGACTGCAAAGCCGTCTTGAAATCAGAGTTCTTATTTGCTACATTTTAGATAACACTACCTCACCCGTTCCTCTAAAACCGGTTATTGAGCGTTTACATTTTGAAGGTATAGCCAATTACTTCGAAACCGCTTTTGCTATTTCTGAATTAGAGGAAAACGGTTGTATTTGTTCTCCTGATACCGATTCTGAAAAGAAAGCCTATGTTTTAACCGCCGACGGCAAAAGTATTAGTTCTAATCTCGGCAAAAACGTTCCCTTCTCCGTCAGAGAGCGCTCATTGGAAATTGCTAACGAGGTAATTCAAAGAAAGCGTAACGAACGTGAGCATATTGTTACAAAAGAAAAAGTAAGTAACGGTATTTATGTCACCTGCAAGGTAATGGAAAAAGATTGGGAGCTTGTTTCAGTTAAGCTTCTTGTTCCTGATGAAACCACTGCCGAAACCGTTAAAACGAACTTTTTAAACAACCCAATGGAAGTACTTATTAGTGCAACTTCTTCATTGACCGGCACAAAAATATAAAAAGACAGGCAAACTTCACCTGTCTTTTTTGGAGCTGAAGATGGGACTTGAACCCACGACCTGCTGATTACGAATCAGCTGCTCTACCAACTGAGCCACTTCAGCAAACACACTTTATAAATTTGACTGTAATTATATCAATTTTTACTTATCAAGTCAAGTCTTAATTTAGCGACCTCTAACTTAAACAACTAAGGAGTGATACCATGGGTAAGTCGGTTAAACGTACCACTGTTGGAGACAATATCGAAAAACTTAGAAATAGCTTGCATTTAAATCAGGAAGAAATGGCAGAAAAGCTCGGTATCACACGCAGCAGCTACGCTAAATACGAAACTAAAATCACCCCTCCTCTTAATGTGATTTTAAAAATTTCAAAGGTATTTAACATAAGCGTTGATGAACTAATAGGTAATAATTATAACGATGATAACAACAATGCACCGATTGACTATAACAATCTACTCAACGGTACAAGCTTTAGAAAAGTAAAGTTTGGAAACTATACAAATTATAAAGTAGGCGAAGAAGACGCGATATTTATAACAGAAGATGAATACGATATTATTTTACGTTTACGAGATTTAAGCATCAACCAGCGTGACACATTTGTTGATATGCTAAAAAATGTGAAAAAAGAGCTTTAAAAAACACCCGATAACTTCGGGTGTTTTTTTATGATCTTAATTTATTCAAAAGCATTGGCATTGTCTTTTCACCATAACCTTTTAATGAATACTCACCCTTACACAAGCACCAGTCATACATAAGCGCGCGTTCACACATAGCATAAAATCTTGCAATTTCATTAACGGTTAAAGAATCGGTTATCTCACCCTTTTCCTGACCCTTTTTAACAAGTTTTTTAATAAGCTTATAATAAACACGGTTATGGTCTAACAGCGACTGCTCGCCCTTTGTGGTAAGCTGTGTTGAAAACAGTTTTGTCAACAAATCAATGTCGATTTGGTTTTCTATCATAGAAAATAGTTCGACATTCAAAAACAACAAAGCATCAATGGTGTTCATATCATCGCTTATTTGCTGTGACAATTCTTCGTACTTTTCATCAAAAAGATAAGACAAAGAGCCTAATAAAGCATCCTTACTGTCAAAATAATGATAAAACGAGCCTTTTGATGTGCCCGATTCCCATACTATATCCTCTACTGTTGTATCATCGTAACCGTTGTCATAAAACAATTTCCATGCGGCCGATATTATTCTGCCTTTAGTATTTCGGTTGTTTTTTCTTTTCATATTTTCTCCTGTTTATAATAAACGGCTTAAACCAAACAAAATGATTTAAGCCATTTATATTTATCGTGCTAAAGGATGGTATTTTTTATAGCTTTGAGCATATCTGTTACGCATAAGCTGAGCATAAATCTGTGTTGAGGAAACGTCAGAATGTCCCAAAATCTCCTGAATATCCTTCAAAGGTGCGCCGTTCTCAAGCAAATGAGCGGCAAAAGAATGACGAATCGTATGCGGAGTAATATCCTTTTTGATTTTTGCTTTATCAGCGTAATATTTGATGATCTTCCATAAGCCTTGTCTTGTCAAGGGTTGTCCATTCATATTCGTAAACAGCTCTTCAGTGTCATCATCTGCAACTAGCATACCGCGAACCTTACTGCAATAATTAAGTACAGCCTTAATGGCTTCGGGGTACATAGGAATAATTCTTTCATTTTTTCCGCTATGTAAATGTAAAATGCCGACCTGCAAGTTTATATCTGACATTTTTACATTAATAATTTCGGAAACCTTAATACCGGTCGCATATAAAACCTCGAGCATAGCTTTATCGCGGCAGCCCTTCAAATCACTGCTGTCAGGTTGAGCTAAAAGTTGAGAAATTTCTTTAGCTGTTAAAATTTCAGGAAGCTTTTTATCAACCTTATTTAATTTAATGCCTATAGCGGGATTATTTTTAGCGGCACCCACAGATACCAAAAAAGTAAAATAACATCTAAGTGATGCAGTAACACGTGTAGCCGTTGCATTGGATTTACCAGATTTTATTAAGGAATCAATATATTTTACAATATCGTCCTGTTTTATAGATGATACGCTCTTAATTTTAATATCATCACAGTAAGAAGCAAATTGATTAACATCACGCAAATAAGACTCCAGTGTATTGCTGGAGCTTTTTTTGGTCTCTTTTAAATAGATTTCAAATTCTCTTACGAATGTTTTCATTTATACTTCCCACTTCAAATTCAATTTAAAAAACGAAAAATTTTACGAAACTAACCGAAAAAACTGATTCAATCACCGAAACAACTACTACCGCCAATAGACAAAAAAGACACTTTTTTAAAAGCAACACACAATTAGGTCTGATAGCGATACCACGTGAAGAAACATCCCTCAAAACGTCAATAAACCGCCACGATAATTTCAATGCTTCACTGCATATATACAGCAACAAAAAGTCAACAGCTATACAAAAAGGCAGTAAAATCAGATTAGAAAACGCAATTCCCTGCAAGGAAAAATTTCGGTAAAGAATACCGGATATTGCGCAGGTACCAAACCCTCTAAAAAGCATAACTATCGGCAAAAGTACAACACCGCCAACACCAAAGGCCAAAACAGAAATAACGGCGATATAAAGAGTTGAAGAAAGAAAAACTCTGAAAAAAATTTCAACAAAGCCCTTTTGAGTACGGAAAGAAATGTATACGGAAAACCATTTTTCGATCACACTTATATAATTACTACCCATATATCTTACGGATAACGCTCCAAAAAGCATACCTAATATAAGAAATATGACACAAATTATATAAAATTTATTGTCCTTTAGAGAATTAAACACCTTGCCAATATTAAACGTTTTAGACTCAAGTTGCATAATGACCACCTCTCACATATTACATTAAATAATATGAGACAAGCTTAATTTAAATTACAAAAGAGTAAAACGCAATATGTTGAAGGTGTAAAACAAAAGTAAGCATTAAAACATAATGTTGTTATGTAACCTTCTCATAAAAGGACAAAAATAAAACGCCTATGTTTTACATAAGTTTAGATCAGTCAACAACAGTCAACATCAGTAAAACTAGCGTTTATATTATTTATACACTATTTAAATTATTATGTCAACAACTTTTTTCAACCCAAAATCCATTTTATGTAAACTTTTTATGTTAACCACTTTATATTGGGGTTGACCTGTTGTTATGTAAACCAAAATTATTGTTTTTTACTATTTATTTTTTTATAAATTTATGTTATAATCTATTAAGAAAATTATTAGGTATTTAATTATTATATGTTAGGTGATTTTTATGAATAAAACTGTTGTTGTCACTGGTGGTAGCAGAGGTATTGGAAAAGCATTATCCTCCCTATTTGCTGAAAACGGCTATAACGTTGTAATCAACTATAATAAATCTGAAAACTTAGCAATTCAACTCGCAGAACACCTTAAAGCAAGCGGTTACAACGTTGAGGTTTTTAAAGCTGATGTCAGCAAAAGCTGTGAAGCAAAAGAGTTAATGGCTTTTGCCCATAAAACCTTTGGCAGTGTTGACGTTCTTATAAATAACGCAGGTGTTGCGCAGCAAAAACTTTTAACAGACATTACAGATGAAGACTTCGCAAACATGATTACCATCAATTTAGCCTCGCAGTTTTATTGTTGCCGAGAGGCTGCTAAATATATGATAAATAAAAAATACGGTAATATTATCAATATTTCATCTATGTGGGGTATTTCGGGAGCCTCGATGGAAAGTCACTACTCCGCCGCAAAATCCGGCATTATCGGTTTAACAAAATCATTGGCTAAAGAATTAGGGCCAAGCAACATACGTGTTAATTGCTTAGCCCCAGGCCTAATAAATACAGATATGAACGCTCATCTCGATAGTGATACCATCAGCGAACTTGTAAATGACACACCGTTATGCCGAATCGGTACACCTGAAGACGTTGCCGCCGCCGCTTTGTTTTTAGCTTCCGACCAAGCTTCATTTATAACCGGACAGACAATAAGTATTGATGGTGGGTTTATTCTTTAATCAATACCTGCGCCAAAATCAAACAACTCACCCGCCATATCACTGCCGGGATATTCAATAACGTTTGTATATGCATCGGGCACTTCACCGACTATCACGGTTTCAGCAACAATAAACTCTGTTTCATAGTTGCCCGTCGTTCGATACCAAGGCATAACAAAATAAATGTCTGACTTTATTTCTAACGTTATTTGGTGCAAGGTCTGATTTATTCCTGCCGACACAAACTTACTTGATATTTTTGAATATATAGCCGAACCGATTTTCATACTTATATTTATATCAGGTCCACGATTGTTTAGTATTTGAACTCCCGTAACCGTTCCAATAGGAACGGTTATATTTATGTTTTGCCTTTTATTAATATTGTTTTGAATTTTTGAAATAAGTGAAGCTTTAATTTTTGTAATGGTAACAGTATCAAATTCAACAGACGTTACCCTACCCTCGCCGTTCGAATTAATCATTACTAAATCGCTGTATTTCAAATTTATTTCGGTTAGATATTGACTAATTGTTTCGTTAATTGATGAATTTGCAATAATCTTTGCTCTGTTTTGCGCATAATTATTAATTATCACTCGCAGTCGAGCATCAACTTCTATAGCAACAATTATAGAAAATATAAGCATCGCAATAAGTAATATGTATAAAAATTTCGGTTTTAATTTAAATTTATGTTTGTATTTTCGCAAAATATCACCTCTTAATATCCTACGTTAAAAATTATATTGAGTGATAATTTAAACGAAAAGTTAAAAGTGTTTGACATATTTTGAAAGTAATGATATAATACAAAAGCATTTTGCAAATATGGTTAAATGCAAACTGAATATGCGGGTGTGGCGGAATTGGCAG